>JAGDBX010000118.1 GCA_018110935.1 Oscillospiraceae bacterium | reverse complement strand
TGCGCGACCGCACGGGCGTCGTGCAGCTGACCGTTGACGAGACGACCGATCCGGCTGTTTTTGAGAAGGCATCGTCCTGCAAGAGCGAATATGTGCTGCTGGCAAAGGGCGAAGTGCGTGAGCGCGAGAGCAAGACCGACAAGATCAAGACCGGCCATGTCGAGATCTTTGTGACCGAGCTGCGGATCCTGGCGAAGGCCAAGACGCCGCCCTTTGAGATCACCGCGGAGACCAAGGTCAACGAGGAGCTGCGCCTGAAATACCGCTATCTCGACCTGCGGAGAGCGCCGCTGCAGCAGAATCTCATCCTGCGGCATCAGATCGCGAAATGCGCGAGAGATTATTTCTACGAGAACGGCTTCCTTGAGATCGAAACGCCGATGATGATGAAATCCACGCCGGAGGGCGCGAGAGACTATCTTGTTCCGTCGAGAGTGCATCACGGGGAATTCTACGCGCTGCCGCAGTCCCCGCAGATCTACAAGCAGCTGCTGATGGTCGCCGGATACGACCGGTACATCCAGCTGGCACGCTGCTTCCGCGATGAGGACCTGAGAGCCGACCGTCAGCCGGAATTCACGCAGATCGACCTTGAGATGAGCTTTGTGGATGTCGATGACATTCTCGACCTGACCGAGGGCTTTTTGGTCCGCCTGATGAAGGAGGTCATGGGCAGAGATCTGAAAACGCCGCTGCCGCGCCTGACCTACACCGAGGCGATGGAGCGCTTTGGCTCTGATAAGCCCGACCTGCGCTTCGGCATGGAGATCACCGACCTCTCCGAAACCGTGAAGAATGTTGAATTTCCGGTCTTTGCGGGCGCGCTGGAGGCCGGCGGCTCTGTCCGCTGCATCACGGCAAAGAACGCGGCATCCGTCCTCACCCGCAAGGAGATCGACAAGCTGACCGAGACGGTCAAGGGCATCGGTGCAAAGGGCATGGCCTATATCCGCTGGGTTGACGCGGAACCCTCCTGCTCCTTCGGCAAGTTTCTGAAGGACGGCGAGCTCTCTGCGATCCTCTCCGCCGCAGGCGCGGAGCAGGGCGATGTCGTGCTGATCATCGCGGACCGCAGCGCCGTCACGCTGCCGGTTCTGGGCGCTCTGCGCAACATTCTCGGCAGAAAGCTCGATCTCATCCCGCAGGGCGAATTCAACTTCCTGTGGATCACGCAGTTCCCGTTCTTTGAGAAGGACGAGGAGACCGGCGAATGGCTGGCGATGCACCACCCGTTCACGATGCCGATGGACGAATGCCTGCAGTATCTTGATACCGCGCCCGAAAAGGTCTTCGCGAAGGCCTATGACCTTGTGCTGAACGGCACAGAGCTCTGCTCGGGCTCCATGCGCATCACGGACTATGAGCTGCAGCAGAAGATGTTTGAGTCGCTCGGTCTGACCGACGAGGAGATCGAGGCGAAATTCGGCTTCCTCGTGCAGGCGTATCAGTACGGCGCACCGCCCCACGGCGGTCTCGGCATCGGCCTGGACAGACTGACCATGACGCTCGCACAGGCGGATTCCCTGCGCGATGTCGTCGCCTTCCCGAAGGTGCAGAACGCCCGCGAGCTGATGAGCGGCTGCCCGTCGCCTGTGGACAAGGAGAGCCTTGACATCCTCGGCATCGCGGCAATCGACGAAGCAAAGCCGGAAGCGTAAGCGCCCTGCGGCGGCCTCACACCACACCGGCGGAATGCCGGAATCACCAGAAAAAGGGGTATACCGATGACGGTCAATGAACTGATGGAGCGCGTCAGCGCCGAAATGGGAGAAAATGTCTCCGAAAACCTTGAAAAGATCGCCGCGGTCTCAGAGGAGATCAGACGCGAACAGAACGCGGAGGAGCTTCTGGAGGCGCTGGCAAAATTCGCCTTTGCGCAGATGCCGCCCGATCTCAGAAAGTTCATGGAGGACACGACCTTTGTGAACGGACAGCGCATGGATCAGGCGTTCGGCGCAGCACTGGCGCTCATCAATGAAAACAAATCCGCCGAAGCTCTGCCGCTCCTGAAGGCGATTTCCGACAAGATCGCGGAGTGCTTTGAGAACGGGGAAAAGAAATGGTTCAGCTTCCGGAACCCGTTTGAATACCATATGTTCCGGCAGTTTTTCCCGGATGAGAAGGAATTTGACCGCGCACCGTTCGACTTTGCGCACTATCTTGAGACCTACGCCTATGTGCTGACGGATCTCGGCGAGATGCGGGAGGCGGAGCAGGCCGCAAAGCGTGCGGTGTCGTTCAATCCGGTCAGCGCGGATATGTATTTTGAGCTGATCGAGATCTGCAAGCTGACAAACAATCTGCCCGACCTGCTGAAATACTGTCAGGAGGCGTCAAGGCTCTGCACCACCGTTGACCGGATGGCGCGCGTCTGCAACTCGATGGGCTGGTTCTGTCAGGAAACACGCGATTTCCAGTCAGCTGCGGTGTATTACTTTGAGAGCATGCGGCTGAAGCCTTCCGCTCCGACCGAAGCAGAGCTCACCGATGTCGTCCGCCGCATCCGGTTTGAGGGCGGCCGCTTTGCCCCCCCGACTGACGCGCAGGTCGCCGAGGTCTTCCGGAAGAGTCAGGTCACGCGTTACCCGAACGGCGAACTCGTGGAGCTGGCGCTCGGCATGAAGAACGAGGCGCAGAAGTACAAGCGGCTCGACCTTGAGGGGCTGTTCACGAGAGTGGCCTTTGACCTGACGAACAATCCGGAGCTGAAGGCCGATCTTGACCGCATCGACCGCGAAATCGCGGCGCAGAACGAAGCCGCCGATTAAATAAGCTGCTCAAAACCGTGCTGATTTCCGCTGCCGCTCCGGCAGGCATCGGCACGGTGCTCCGGTTCATGCCCCGCGAGCCGCCCTGTCAGATCTGCCGGGCGGGAGTCCGGCGGGTCAACCGAAGGAAGAATCTGCTGACGGAGAGATGAAATGAAGCATTACCTGCCGTCTGACGCGGCAATCACATATATGGGGCGCATCGACCGCTCAGAGCCGGATGCGCCGGCCTTTTACTGGGCGTATTCGCTGTTTCAGTTCCGGTTCACCGGCAGCGCCGTACGGATCATGATCAGAAATCACAGCTATGACGCCGGAAACGGAAACGGTCTGCGCCTCGGCGCGGAGCTGGACGGCAAAGAGTCTGTGCTGACGCTCTCGCCGGAAAACGGCACGGAACAGACACTGACCGTCACGGCGGAGGGCACGGGCACACACAGTCTCCGCGTCTGGAAGCGCGAAGACGGGACGCATCATTTCGAGCTGTGCGGCATCGCGGTCTCAGAGGGAGAAACGCTTTCTCCCCTGCCGCTTCCCGCCCTGAAGCTGGAAGCCTTCGGCGACAGCGTGACCGCCGGCTCTTGGGTGGAGCTCTGCTCGCGTGTCGGGCAGCTCGATGAGCCAGATTACACCGCGAAGCACGACAACGCGCGGTACAGCTTCGCCGTGCTGACTGCCGACCTGCTGCGCGCACAGATCCATCTGACCGCACAGGGCGGCCTTGCGCTGCTGGACGGTTCGGGCTACTACGAAAACGGCGATGTCGGCATGGAGACCGCTTACGACAAGCTCCGCTATCAGCCTGCGGCCGGCAGACTGACGCCGTGGGACTTCTCCCGCTATATCCCCGATTATGTGATATGCGCGATCGGGCAGAACGATCACCGTGTCGGCGGCGTTGAGAATGTCATGCCCGACACGGACGCACAGGAGCGCTGGATCGGCACTTACTGCCGGCTCCTGACCGATCTGATGCGGAAATATCCGCAGGCGCATTTCATTCTGACGCTGACGGTGCTGATGCACGAAGAGATCTGGGAGAAAATGGCCGACACGGTCTGTGCGCGTATGGCAGGAGGGCGTGTTCACCGGCTGCGCTTTGCCCGCTCCGGCAGGGCGACGCCCGGACATCCGCGGATCCCGGAGCAGTGTGAAATGGCCTATGAGCTGACGAGATTCATTCAGACGCTCATCCCGAGCAGCTGACGGACACTTCCGGAAAGAAAAGAGGAATGAAAATGAGCAGAATTGTCACGGCTGCGGCTGTGCAGATGTCATGCAGCCCCGACCCGGCGGAAAGCCTTGCAAAGGCAGAGCGCCTTGTCCGTCAGGCCGCAAAGAACGGCGCGCAGATCATTCTGCTGCCCGAGCTCTTTGAACGGCAGTATTTCTGTCAGGAGCGCCGTTATGATTATTACGCGTTTGCGATGAAAACAGAGGAGAACCCCGCGGTCCGGCGCTGTACGGAGCTTGCCGCGGAGCTGGGTGTCGTGCTGCCCGTCAGCTTTTACGAGCGCGACGGCAACCGCCTTTACAATTCCGCGGCGATCATAGACGCGGACGGGAGCCTGCTGGGCGTCTACCGCAAAACCCATATTCCCGATGACCACTACTACCAGGAAAAATTCTATTTTTCGCCCGGAAACACCGGCTTTCTGACATGGCAGACGCGCTATGCCCGCATCGGCGTCGGTATCTGCTGGGATCAGTGGTTCCCCGAAACAGCGCGGTCTCTCGCCCTGAACGGCGCGGAGATGCTGTTCTTCCCGACGGCGATCGGCTCCGAGCCGATCCTGGACACGGATTCCGCGCAGCACTGGCGTACCTGTATGCAGGGACACGCCGCGGCGAACATCATGCCGGTCATCGCGGCAAACCGCATCGGCACAGAGGCGGTTCTGCCCTGTCCCGAAAACGGCGGGCAGTCCTCCTCCCTGAAATTCTACGGCTCGTCCTTCCTGACAACGGAGACCGGCGCGCTGGCCGCCTCTGCGGGCAGAGATGAGGAAACCGTGCTCACGGTCAGCTATGATCTGGATGATATCGCGCAGCAGCGGCTGGACTGGGGCATCTACCGTGACCGCCGCCCGCACTGCTACGGCGCGGTGACGGCTGATCTCTGAGGCGAAAAATCCCCCGCGGGCTTTCATGCCTGCGGGGGATCTGATTTTGTATCGTCAGCGGGCCGCGCCTTACTTCAGCGAGTCGGAGAAGTGGACGAGCTTTGCCTCATCGATCGAAAAGTTGAGGTTGTCGTTGCTGTAATACTTGTATGGAATGTAGCTCAGCGAGCAGCTCTTCCACGCGGACGGCATATAGAGCGGGACATAGCCGGTGACCGTTTCATTCGGCTTGATCGCCTGATTGAACTCCTCCAGCGTGCTCTGGATCTGCGTGTAGTATTTTCTCGCGGTGATCTTTGCCTGAAGGCCGGCGCAGGCTGAGGCACTCTTCTCATCATCAATATAGACCTCAAAGTGCGTCAGCGTGGAGCAGTCGATGTCCTTGTCGCTGTTGTTGGTGATGGTCATTTCGGCGAGCAGGATGCGGTGCTCGGTCGTCGAGGCATCGTCGAGCTCGATGACGCTGTCAACCGACGCGGTGACCTTGCCTTCATAATCAATGGACTGGCCGATGCCGGCGTCATACTGTTTGCCGGGCACGTCCTCAGCGACCTTGCTCTCCGGCACGAACGGCGCGTAGGCTTCGGATGTTTCCGGGTTATGGCTCCTGTTTCCGCAGCCGGAAAGCATCAGCGCGGAGCCGCAGAGAACGGCAGAGAGCATCAGTGCCGCACCGATGCGGAGCATACTGGTTTTCATATCGGTTTCCCTCCTGTGTTTGGTTCCGGATGCTGCCCCCGAACGGACGGCACCGGTGTGAACAGTACCGTCAGGCGGCACTGCATCTATTATAGCACAATCCCCCGTGAATTGCAAGCCCTATTCAGAACGATGTCCCGCGGGATGTCAGAACGGCGTTCCGCATCAGAAATCCCCGCTGTACTGCTGCACAGCGGGGATTTTGCAGTAAATCCGGAAATAAGCTGAAAATCAGCGCTTGGAGAACTGCGGTGCACGGCGGGCTGCCTTGAGACCGTACTTCTTTCTTTCCTTCATTCTCGGGTCACGGGTCAGGAAGCCTGCCTTCTTCAGAGCAGCACGGAGCTCCGGGTTGAACTGGAGCAGCGCTCTTGCGGCGCCGTGACGGATCGCGCCAGCCTGGCCGGTGACGCCGCCGCCGGCGACGGTGCAGACGATGTCGAACTGCGCCGAGGTCTCGGTCAGCTCAAGCGGCTGACGGACGATCAGCTTCAGTGTCTCGAGACCGAAGTAATCGTCAATGCTTCTGCCGTTGATCGTGACATTGCCGGAGCCCGGATAGAGGCGGACTCTCGCGACGGAGTGCTTTCTGCGGCCTGTGCCGTAGTAGGACTTCAGTTTTGCCTGATAGGAAACTGCTTCGCTCATGATTCAGGACTCCTTTCTCACAGTGTGTAGAGCTCAGGCTTCTGAGCTGCGTTCTTGTGCTCCGCACCTGCGTAGACGCGCAGACGCTTCATGGACTCTCTGCCGATGTGGTTGTTCGGCAGCATGCCCTGCACGGCGATGAACATCGCGTGCTCCGGTCTTTTCTCCATGAGCTCACGGTAGGAGACCTTCTTCAGGTGGCCGACCCAGCCGGTGTGCCAGATCTCGAACTTCTGATCCAGCTTCTTGCCGGTCAGAACTGCCTTGCCGCAGTTGATGATGATGACATGATCGCCGCAGTCAGTGTTCGGGGTGAAATCGACGCGGTGCTTGCCGCGGAGCAGTGCCGCAGCCTTTGCAGCGGTGCGGCCCAGAGACTCGCCTGCTGCGTCAATGATATACCATTTCCGGCTGACGTCCGCAGCCTTGAGCATGGTGGTTGACATAATACTCGTCCTCCGTTCAGAATTTTGGATGACCGAAGCGGTGCTTCACGGGGAGAAGCCCCTTTTTCGGCGTGCCTACCTATTATACATGATTCAAAATGGTTTGTCAACGGCCAAAATGCCGAAAATTCAAAATATATCGCTCAATCTCTGGATTTCTCTTGAAATCTCTCCGGATTGCTCTCGTTCTCGTGTTTCATTCTATTTTTTCAGAAGGCGGAAGGCAGATCCTGTCCGGGCGGAATCTGCCCCTGTTCTCCCGGCGCAGGGTACAGTGTTTCCGGGCTCTGCTGCGCGGGCATCATCCCGCCGGACAGCCCGTATTCCTCACTGCGGACGGCAAACTTGTCGCCGCTGTAGGTCTCGATCCCGATCATGACATCGCCCGGGCCGGCATTTTCATAATCCTCCGGAAAAGGGCAGCTGTAAAAGACGCCGCGCGCATCCGTAACGCCGCGAAATTTCCCGTCCTCCAGTCCCCGGGATTTAACGGTGATCCGGCGGCAGATGTATTTCCGGTCGCGGATGCTGCAGTACGGGCTGACCTCTTCCCGTTCCTTCAGCGCGGAAACGCCTTTTGCGGCCAGCGCACCCGTCAGAAGGAACAGAACAGTCGCCGCGATCAGGATGAGCCAGAACGGCGCTCCTGTCAGGGTTGACAGAAACGCGCTCCCGAAAAACCCGATTCCGCACGCGCCGTAGCACAGATACGGCAGCATTTTTTTGCCGGTCCCTTTGCTGTACGCGTGGACGCCGAACATCAGCAGATAAATGAAAGCGCTCCAGAGTATCACAGGAAAGCCGTCCTCACCGGTGTTTGCGGGAGCACGGAGAAACATATCATGAAAAACTGCAATCGATGCCACCGGCAGCACAACGCCTGCTGCAACGCACAGAAAGCGGAGCCAGCCGCCTTTGCTGTCATCGCCGGCTGTTTCTTCCATTTCATCACGGCTTGCGGCAAAAAAATCGTACAGCGCCCGCTTTTCTCCTGCGAGCGCCTGCAGCAGCATCTTCCGCTGCTCTTCAGAGATCTGAATGAGATCATCATTCTGCATGGGCAAAGTTTCCTCCTGCTGTTCTGATCAGAGACCGGGCGGCAGACGCCGCTGCACCGATTCATCCACCTTCGGGGGTGCCGCGGTATCCGCCATTGCGTAGCGTCTTCCGGATGAGACTGCAGCGCCGATCATGGTGCTGCCGGGAGCCGCGTCGCGGTAGTCAAGATAAACGGGGCAGCAGTATTTCACGCCGTTCGAGTCATAGACATAATACGGGTACTTTCCGTTATCCGGGCTCTTCCCGCTGACGATGATCCGCGCACAGGTATAGTCACATCGCCGCACGCGCGAAATCGGACTGGTCGGGCCGTAATACCGCCCGAACCCGTAGATGAGCAGAACGATGAAAGCGAACAGCAGCACCGGCGGCGCATAGGCGACCCGGTAAGTGCGGAAGCTTCCCCTCGGAGTATAGCTGACGGCTCTCCGATCAAGAATTCCGAAATAGACCGGCAGTGACAGCATTGTGGTGATCAGAAGCGCCGCACCGCAGACAACTGTCTTCGCCAGATAGCTCCCGCGCCGGTCCTCCAGATATTTGAGCAGCTCGCGCCGCTGGTTTTCGGTGATCACAGCCATATAATCCGTCATGATGAGCATACTCCTTTCGGTCTGTTTGTGTTATTATACCATACTGCGGATAAAAAAGCAAGCGAAGCGCGGAACGCGGATACACGAATGTGGCAATATTATCCATAATCGCGGCAAGATTCTCACTTTTCACAGCGGAGGTTTGCTGGTATAATTTAAAGTAGGGGGAATATGTACTCCCTATAAATAGAGAATTCCCCCGAATATATATGCAAAGGGGTAACCGAATCATGAAAAACACAAGATGGCTGGCTCGCTTCGGCGGGCTGGCGACGGCTGCTGTGATGCTTTTTTCACAGACAGCCGCACTGTCCGGCAATGCGTCGCAGACACCGGGCACCGACCTCGCAGAGGTCTGCAACTATTCCGAGGATGTCTCGATCGTGCTGAAGCGCGGTGAGGCAGCCGACATCAAACCCGGCGACTACGGCGTGCAGCCGTCCGACGTCATCTCGCAGGTCTGGATCGACCTCAGCACCGACATCTCATCCGGCAAGCCGATGATGCCTGCCATGGGCTACAATGCCCCCGGCTACGAGAACGCCGAACTGGATCAGAAAGACTGGTTCGGTACCGGCGACTGGGTTCAGACGCCGGCCGAAAAAATGACCTTCTGCTGGGACACGCTCAAAGACTTCCCGATCTCCGGCAGCTTTCAGCTGCAGCTCTGGGGCGAGGAAGGCGACGTCATTGACACGGCGACCGTCACGCGGATCGGCTTCAAGGTCAAGGGCGGCGGCAGCATCGGTGTGGCAACACGTCCGGGCGATGTCAACAATGACCGCATGGTCAGTGTCGCGGATGCCGTGCTTCTGGTCAAATTCCTGCTTGCGGAGACCGAAACGCTCAATGCGCCGGCCAATGCCGACCTTGACAAAAACAACCGCCTCGATGCCGTTGACCTGACGCTCCTGAAGCGCGGCCTGATGAACGGTACCTACGAGCAGCAGCAGAACCAGGACGATGAGACCGCCATGGAATTCGTCTCGCATCTGAAGCTCGGCTGGAACCTCGGCAACACGATGGACGCGCAGGGCTGGTACTCAAAGACCAATCAGGACGCGAAAACCTATGAGACAAGCTGGGGCAATCCGGTGACGAACAAGGCCATGATCGACACGATCAAGGCGGCCGGCTTCAACACCGTCCGGATCCCGGTCTCGTGGGGCGCGAAGATGGACAGCAATACCTATCAGATCAGCGACAGCTGGATGAACCGCGTGCAGGAGATCGTGGATTATGTCATTGACAACGATATGTACTGCATCGTCAACATCCACCATGACAACACGGACTTCGACTATGAAACGAAGATCCATCACTTCCCGGATTTCCCGTATTTCTATCCGGATTCCGCGCATTACCAGCAGTCCGAGAAGTTCGTGACCGCCGTCTGGTCGCAGGTCTCCGAACGCTTCAAGGGCTATGACAACCATCTCATCTTTGAAACGATGAATGAGCCGCGTCTCGTCGCGCACAACAACGAATGGTGGATCGACCCCAATAACAATGACTGCAAGGACGCGATGAACTGCATCAACAAGCTGAACGCGGCCGCGCTGAATGTCATCCGCCAGAGCGGCGGCAACAACGAAAAGCGCTTCGTTCTGCTGCCGACCTACGCGGCAAACCCTGATGCTGCAACGCTGGAAGGCTGCGTCATGCCGAACGATGACCATATCATGGCGGAGATCCACGCATACCGTCCGTACAACTTCTGTCTCGCAAACGACGGCACCGGCGTCAGCAAGTTCAACGCCCAGAGCGACGGCGCTGAGATCTATTCGATGATGAACAATCTGAAGAACCGGTTCCTCAACAACGGCATTCCGGTCGTGATCGACGAATTCGGCGCCATGAACCGCAACAATGAAGACGACCGTGCGGCATGGGTCAAGTATTATCTGGAGACCGCAAATTCCTTTGGTATTCCCTGTGTCTGGTGGGACAACAACGCCTTTACCGGCAGCGGAGAGAATTTTGGACTGCTGAACCGCAGTGAAAACCGGATCGAATACACGAAGATCATGAGCGCCATGGCCGAAGCAACCAAAAACCGCGGATAACAGTTCTGCCCCCGCCGTTCGGCGGGGGCTTTGCTGTTTACAGTTGTCAGTCTGCTGTGCGGACTGCGGGCAAATCAAAGGGTGTATAATATCTGATGTCCGGATTATCGGGCTGTGTTTTTTTCAGGTATTCGTCATCTGCGAGAAGGTCTGTGGAATCGACCCAGATGCGGTAGTACGGCGCAATATAATCCTCATAGGGCAGATAGATGTAAACAAGCTCGGATCCTGCGATTCGTTCTCTGGGAATTCTTCCGCCCGCAAGATAGTCTGCGATCGGGGGATAATCTTGTGCGCCGATCGTCTTCAGGTCGATTTCGGTCAGCTTCGTTACTGCGTCTTCTATGCTGATCCGCTCGTAATCGCCGATGTATCCGGCGTTCAGCAGCGCGTTGCGGAACACGACCGAGCCGGCGACCGTGACGGGCTGCTCTGTTTCGTGATCGCTTGTGACCAGTGTGATCTCGATGGTGCTGAGACTGTCATTCAGCAGCTCCTGCATCTTGTCGTCCGAATGTTCATACAGGCAGACGACTCTGTTGACGGAATCCGTGACGACCGTCCTCACATAGCCCTCAGTCTGCGCCCAGCCTGTCAGCGGCGCGTACTTTTCCGTAAAGTAACGGATCAGCGCGTCATCGTCCGCCAGAACGGAATCCGGTACCGTTTCGCTCATCAGCACCGTGACGGTGCCGTTGCATTCCGCGGTCACTTCTGCCTCGTCAGAGGTCATGGAGCAGCTTTTCAGCATCGTTTCCTCAGCATCGCCGTATCTTACGTCCACTGAGACAACCGGCAGATTCAGCAGCTCTGACGCACGCTTTACAAGCGCTCCGGTCTGCTCCTCGGAAAGGAGTATTGATGTCGATTCGCCGTGCATTCCTGTTCCGCGGCCGGTGTTTTTAAAGACCGGCAGCTTGCCGCGGCCCTGCTGAGGCTGATCGCCTGCGGAATCAAAAAAGGTATCAATCAGAACAAGCCAGCCGTTCTCGGTGCTGTAGTAATACTGATCCTTCAGGGTGCCGACCGTATTGTTAAAGCCGTTGAGCGGCAGGGTGATGCTCTCTGTGCCGTTCTGCTCCGGCTTGCAGGATGCGGGAGTGAGATCCTTCCAGAGCGGCGAGCTCTTTGCCGGAGCTGTTTGCGTCGCGGTCTGCTCAGTCTCCGATGCAGAGACAGTCGTTTCGGCGGTCTGTGTGCCGGAATCCGTCGCGACCGGAATGCTCGTTCCGATCTGTCCCGGGCGCTCACTCTGGATGCGGGAGTAGACCTTCATGCCGACGCCGACAATCGCAAACGCCGCGCAGAGGCCGCACATCGCGGACAGGGTGATCTTCAGCGCCCGGTTCGGCGCTTTTGCGGTCTGATCGGGAATCAGGTCGTCCTTGACCTCGCCGATCACGTTCAGCAGTTTTTCGCTGTTTTTCAGATTGCTTTTCATAATGTAATACCCTCCTCAATCAGATATGCGCGCATTTTTTCGCGTACGCGCTGCAAAGTCATTTTCACTGCACCCTCGGAGACCTGATAGCGCTCCGCGATCTCAGAGACCGGCTGGATGTACCAGTACCGCAGCATGAACATCTCACGCTGCTTTGCAGACAAGGATTCAAGGAACTGCTCGATCAGCTCCCTGAGCGCCAGCCGCTCCGGAAAGGCCTCTTCATCTCCGATGATCTCGGACAGCTCGTCCAGACAGACCGCGACCTGTCCGCCGCCCGCCTTCAGGCTCTGCTTCCGGCGCAGGCGGTCCAGCGCAAGGTTTCTGGTGATGCGTGCAAAGAACAGTCTCAGCCGGTTCGGCCGCTCCGGCGGAAGCGCGTTCCATGCGCGCAGCCATGTATCATTGACACATTCCTCGCTGTCTCTCTCGGAGTGCAGGATATTGTCCGCGACCTTTCCGCAGTAGGCACCGTAGCTGATCTCGCTTTCGCGGATCGCCGCTTCGTCGCGCGCCCAGTAGAGATCGATGATTTCCTTGTCTTTCATGATTTGACTCCTTTCCGTTCACCTTAAAGGACGCAGGGAAGCGCCGGAAGGTAACGGCCGGATAAATAATAATTCTGAAGCTTCATGAAACGGTGTCCGCCGCGCGTCCGCTTTGTTTCCCGTTCACCCAAAAGGACGCAGGTGATACGGCAAAGGTACCGGCCGCAGTAAAAATAATTTGAGGGGGTATGAAAACAGGGGGCATCCGGATATGCGGATGTCCCCTGCATGTCTGTCATGCGGAGTTTCCGGCAGATGGACTGCACCTTTGCCGGATCAGGCCTCGTTCAGCAGATCGGTCATGTCATAGAGACCGGGCTTTCTGCCGATGAGGAAGCAGGCCGCGTTCACGGAGCCCTCCGCAAAGACGCGCTTGGAGCTCGCCGTGTGCGTCAGCGAAATGCACTCGTCCGGACCGGCAAACAGCACCTCATGCTCGCCCACGATCGTGCCGCCGCGCACGGAGTGGATGCCGATCTCGGTGACTTCGCGCTTTCTGCGGACGCTGTGGCGCTCGTAGACCGGATGCTTCTTCGGATCGGAAGCCTCACAGAGCGCGTTCGCCAGCATCAGCGCCGTGCCGGAGGGCGCGTCGATCTTCTGGTTGTGATGCTTTTCGATGATCTCGATGTCAAACGCGTTGCCGAGCACCGCCGCCGCCTTCTTTGAGAGCGCGATCAGCAGCTGAATGCCGATCGACATATTGAATGACGAGAAAAACGCTGCCTTTTCCGACGCCTGACGGATCTCCGCGAGCTGCTCGTCTGTGTAGCCGGTGGTCGCCAGCACAACAGGCGTGCCGGTCGAAACGGCGTAGTCCAGCAGGCCGCGCAGCGTGCTGGGGTGACTGTAATCAATGATGACATCGGGCTTTTCCTTCATTTCCGCCGGTGTTTTATAGACCGGGACCGGACAGTCCTTTGCTTCGCCGATGTCGATGCCGCAGCAGACCTCGCAGTCTGTGCGCTCAGAAATGGATGTCAGCAGCGTTCTGCCCATTTTGCCGCAGATGCCGCTGATCGCGATACGGATCATAATATGAACCTCTTTTCTGTTTGAAAATCTGCGGCAGCAGAGCCGTCTGCCCGTACTGCCGCAGTTGGTTTTATCCGATCAGGCCGTGCTTTCTGAGCTCGCCCTCCAGCACTGCCGCGGTGTTCTCCGCCATGTGGCAGAGCGGCATTCTGCATTCGCCAGCCGCAAAGCCCATGCGGTTGACCGCTTCCTTGACCGGGATCGGGTTGGTCTCGATGAACAGCGCGTGGATCAGCTTCAGAACTTTGAGCTGCAGGGCAGCGGCGGTCCTGAAGTCGCCGGCCAGCGCCGCGGCTGTCATGTCGTGCGTCTCTCTCGGCATCACATTCGACAGCACGGAGATCACGCCCTTTGCGCCGAGCGACATCATCGGAACGATCTGGTCGTCGTTGCCGCTGTAAACATCGAGTTTGTCGCCGCAGGCTTCGATCAGGTTGGCGGTGTAGGTGATATTGCCCACAGCGTCCTTCATCGCGGCGATGTTGTCGATCTCCGCGAGACGCGCAGCCGTCGCGACCTCGATCGTCATGCCGGTGCGGGACGGAACATTATAAAGGATGATCGGGAGCTTCACCGCTTCGGCGATCGTCTTGTAGTGCAGGTACAGACCGTTCTGGGTGGTCTTGTTGTAATACGGCGTGACGAGCAGCAGCGCGTCCGCGCCGGCCTCCTCCGCCTCTCTGGAGAGCATGACAGCCGTTGAGGTGTCGTTGCTGCCGGTGCCCGCGATGATCGGCACGCGGTGTGCGGCGTGCTTCACGGCAAAGCGGATGACCTCCACATGCTCCTGCTCGCTCAGTGTCGAGCTTTCGCCGGTCGTGCCGGCAATGACGAGCGCGTCTGTGCCGTTTTCGATCTGGAAATCGATCAGGCGGGCAAACTCGTCATAATTGACCGAACCGTCAGCGCGGAACGGTGTGACCAGTGCGACAGCCGCACCGGTAAAGATCGTATGCTTCATTCAGTATCTTCCTTTCTGTATGATCGTTCAGAAAACAGGGAACTGCGCGTTCAGCCACGCGGTCAGCAGATCACATTCCGCCGCGGTCAGACCGGAGACTTCTTTCTCTCCGCAGTCTTCGCTGCAGACAGCAAGCAGTAGATCGCCGTGGATCGGGCAGCCTGTGTGATAAAAGCAGGTTCCCGCGAAATTGACCGGCAGGGCCTTTTCGCCGCCCCGCGCGTCAATGAAGTAACAGAGTGCAGATTTTCCCGCAAAGGCATCCGGTGCTTCCGGCAGGCGATAGCGTTCGGTCACATCCGTGCCGAGCAGTGCCGCGAGAAGCTCCGGCGTGACGCCGCTTTCCGGTACGGCGGTCCGCTCTGTGCCGCCCGACGCGGGCAGGCGCAGCAGATACCGGCTTCCGGCTGATTCCATCGGTGCAGCGCCTCCTCACAGGATCCGGATGAAATTCCGGAACAGCTCGGGTTCAAAAATCTCCTCGCCGACCGACGCGAGCCGTTCGGGAACACCGAAGGTGTAGACCGGCAGTCTGCCGTCCGGATCGAGTTCTCCCACTGCCTCGCTGACGGTTTCCGGCACGGCCTCATTCAGCGGAATGAAGATCCGTTCGGTTTCGTCGCTGTCCGCCGAAATGCGGGTGACGGTGACGGCGCGCTTGGAGCCGGTCACGGCGACATAGGCCGGTTCGGACGAAAGCAGGAACGCACGGTATTCCATCGGAACATCCTTGATGCCGCAGGCAGCCAGCAGATCGCTCAGCGCGCCGGCTTCCAGATCGGTCGCGTCATCGTGCAGCACGAGCAGGCACTGCTTGGGCAGAAATCCGCGGATATACTCCCGGAAAAACTGTCTGAGGGGCTTTGGCTGCTCCTGCATCTGCTGAAAATAGGCGGGTACATAGGGCAGCAGCGGCATCTGCGGCGGCGTATAGGTCTGAAAGCGCAGCGTGCCGTACAGCTCGCGGCCGCCTTTGACATCCGCGGCGGAAATACGGAAGGTGTCCTGCATCGGACAGACAAACAGATATTTCATAGCGGCAGCTGCACCTCACTTTCTCAGATTCTGCGCGAAACGCGCTCAGTCAAAATAGCCCTTTGCGGCGAGCAGCTCGGCAAGCTCAACGGCACCGCCCGCGGCACCGCGCAGCGTGTTGTGCGAAAGGCACGCGAACTTGTAGTCAAAGAGCGTGTCCTCACGGAGTCTGCCGACGGAGACCGCCATGCCGCCCTCGAGCATCCGGTCCAGCTTTGCCTGCGGGCGGTCGGGCTCTTCAAAATAGTGGATGAACTGCTGCGGCGCGTGCGGCAGCTTCAGTGCCTGCGGCTCGCCGGAGAATTCCGCCCATGCCGCCTTGATCTCCTCGATGCTCGGCTTCTTCTCAAATTTGACGAAGACAGCGGCCGTGTGGCCGTCAGAGACCGGCACGCGGAAGCACTGCGTCGTGATGAGCGGGCTCTGTGCCTTGACGATCTCGCCGTTCTCGATGCGGCCCCAGATCTTCAGCGGCTCCTGCTCGGACTTCTCCTCCTCGCCGCCGATGTACGGGATCAGGTTGTCGAGCATTTCCGGCCAGCGCTCAAAGGTCTTGCCGGCGCCGGAGATCGCCTGATAGGTGCATGCCAGCACCGTCTTGATGCCGAATTTGCGGAGCGGGTGCAGCGCCGGAACATAGCTCTGGATGGAGCAGTTCGACTTGACGGCGATGAAGCCGCGCTTCGTGCCGAGGCGCTTTTTCTGGTCGGCAATGATCTCGAGATGCTCCGGGTTCAGCTCCGGAATGATCATCGGGACATCGGGCGTGAAGCGGTGTGCGGAATTGTTGGAAACGATCGGGCACTCCGCCTTTGCGTAGGCCTCCTCGAGTGCGCGGAGCGCGTCCTTCTTCATATCGACCGCGCAGAAGCAGAAATCGACCTCCGCCGCGATCTTTTCAATGTCCTCACCGGCATCATAGATGACCAGATCGGCAAGGCTTTCCGGCATCGGCTGATCCTTGAACGCCCAGCGTGCGCCGACGGCGTCACGGTAGGTCTTTCCGGCAGAGCGGGAAGATGCAGCCAGCGCCTTGACCTTGAACCACGGGTGGTCTGCGAGCAGCAGCGCAAAGCGCTGGCCGACCATACCCGTTGCACCGATGATGCCTACACGAAATTCTTTCATAACAATCGTCCTCCGTTTCGATTCCGGCTCCGTGTTCCGGGGCCGCGTTTGGGGTTTGAGGCAGAAAAAAATCCGCCAATTCTGAAATGGCGGACATTGAGCAGATGAACGGGTTTCCGCGCGGAGCCGAAAATACGCCGCGTCGGAAATATCCGGTCAGCACTCCACAGAGCATCGCTGCCCTGTGACAGTCACGCACCTGTTCGGTACGCGCCCAGCATCCGCGGAAGCCGTTTCCGCAGGCGCTTCGGCGGTCTTGCCTTTTCTGTCGGATTTCAGCGGCTGTACTGTTTCCAGCACCCCGCAGCGGGTCGGCACCCTCATCCGGCAGGACTCATCAAGCCCGCGCCTCTGTCCGTGCCTTTATCATATCACATGAAATGTGATTTGTCAAGCACTTTTCCGACTTTTTTTCTGAAGACCGTTTCTGGCAGAAGCACAACTGTCCGCATGATATAAACAGTTTGATTATACACCATTTGAGAACAAAAATCAACCCTTTTCCGGGAATCTGGCTGTTTTTGTAAGAATGACAAATGTTTTTCAACGAAAGACAGTCGGCTTTTGACATCCCGTCCGGCTCTTTGCTTGACTTTTCCGCTGAAATGTGATATGATGACGGTAACAGCAGGGCATCTGACGGACATCTCAATCCGAAAAGGAGGCAGCAGTATGAAAATCCGATTCAATGAGGACGAGAAGGTCGTCGCTGCGATCCGCGAGGGCCTGAGGAAGAAAGACGGCTACTGCCCGTGCAGGCTGCAGAAGACCGATGACAACATCTGCATGTGCAGGGAATTCCGTGAACAGATCGCTGATCCGGAATTTGAAGGCTACTGTCACTGCAGACTTTACTACAAGGAGAAATAAAGGAGGAAACAGTCATGGCAATCGTTCACGCAGATACATACGCAGATTTTTCCAGAGAGGTCCTGAACGCGTCCGGCAGAGTGCTGGTCGATTTCTGGGCGGAGTGGTGCGGCCCCTGCCGCATGATGGCGCCCGTGCTGGAGGAATTTGACAAGGCATACGCGGATATCAAGGTCGTCAAGGTCAATGTGGACGAGGTCTCTGAGCCCGCCGCGCAGTACCGCATCGATTCGATCCCCGCGCTTCTGCTCTTTGAGAACGGCGAGGTCAAAGCCAGAACCGTCGGCGCGATGCCGCTTGCCCAGCTTGCGGCAAAGCTCGGGCTGTAAACACACGCGCCGAACGATTTGATTCATTCGGCAGCTAATTATCCATAAAACCGGAGTTTGTCGGTGCGATACGGGCTATGCTGAGGGCTCCGCCCTCAGACTCCCGCTCAAGAGACACTGTCCCTTGAGAATCCCATTTCTGCTCCGCGTCGGCCCCCTTTTTAGGGGCTGACACGGAGCAGCAGCGGGGTGCCTAGGGGATAGTATCCGCTAGGCAGGGGCTTGGGGGCAGCGCCCCCAATATGATCCGCACCATATCAGCAAAACCCGCTGTCTGCTGAACGCAGGCGGCGGGTTTTCATTTTGCACAACGAGAACATTTGTTCTGAGCCAGATTCTGTGCAGAACACAGAAAAGCGGTTACAGTTTTGTCACCGATGCACGGTTTCGTGCATCATTTCACCCGGGGAGTGCGCTGTGGGTGTACGGCGCCTGATTCTCCCGCGGGCGGCGTATCCATTCTCACAGCGGCGTCCGGCTGCAGCGGATGCCGCGGAAAGGCGGTGAATATGGCCGGTACCGATTCATCAGTCGCACGCAGACGCGCGTTCTGCCGCTGGTATGCAGTGCTCGGTGATCCCTGTGAGGCGGCGGTCCGTGCGGGCTATCCGCAGGAAACCGCTGCCGCCGCCGCAGCAGAGCTGCTTGCAAAGCCCTCGTGCAGACGCGAGCTTGCCGCCGCGGGCAGTCTGTCGGCGCTCTCTGTCCGGCAGCTGGTCATCGCGGGGCTGAAGCGTCTGGCGTTCGGCCGCACGAACGACGCGTTCCGGCTCCTGCTCACGGACGCGCCTGCAGAGATCGGGGAACTCGATCTCTTTCCGGTCTCCGCGGTCAGGCGCGATAAAAACGGCAGTGTGGAGCTGCGCTTTTTCGACCGGCAGAAGGCGCTGGAGCAGCTGCTTGTATGCGCGGCGGAGGAGGAATCGCAGGCAGCGGCAGAGACTGTGCTTTCGGCGCTCCGCGGCGGAGAGGAGGCAGGCCATGACGCGGCTCCCGACGGTCGTTCCGTTCTCGGAAAAGCAGAAAACGGCGGTCAGATGGTGGAACCGCCCGGCGACGCGATCGCTTGACGCAGTCATCTGCGACGGCGCGGTCCGTTCCGGCAAAACCACGGCGCTGACGCTCGGCTTCTTTCTCTGGGCGTCGCTCTGCTTTCACGGGCAGAGTTTTGCTCTCTGCAGCCGGACGGTCAGCGCTGTCCGGCGCAATCTTGTCCGTCCGGTGTCGGCGCTGCTTCTGCCGCTCGGCTTTCAGATCACGGAGCACATCAGCCGGAATGAGCTTACAGTGCGCTTCCGGTCGCACGAGAACCGGTTCTACCTTTTCGGCGGCAAGGATGAATCCTCTGCGCCGCTGATCCAGGGGCTGACGCTCGCGGGCGTGCTGCTGGACGAGGTTGTCCTGATGCCGCGCTCCTTTGCGGAACAGGCGCTCGCCCGCTGCTCCGTTCCGGGGGCAAGGCTGTGGTTTTCGTGCAACCCCGGCAGCCCGTCACACTGGTTCTACCGCGAGTGGATTCTGAAGGCGGAAGAAAAGCACGCGCTGTATCTGCACTTCACGATGGACGACAATCCGTCGCTGACGCCTGCGGTGCGGGCAAGGTATGAGCGCTTTTATTCCGGCGCGTTCCATGACCGGTATGTGCGCGGCGTCTGGGCGGCGGCAAACGGCCTCTGCTACCCGATGTTTGATCCGGCGCGGCATATCGCGGTGCCGGACGCGGAACCGGAGCGCTTTGCGGTCTCCTGCGATTACGGCACGATGAACCCTGCGTCCTTCGGACTGTGGGGGCTGAGCCGCGGCTGCTGGTACCGCATCGCGGAGGACTACTATGACGGACGGAAAACCGGTCTTCCGCGCACCGATGAGGAACATTATCAGGCACTCTGCACGCTGACAGGCGGCAGAAGCATCGACGCGGTCGTGGTCGATCCGTCTGCGGCAAGCTTCATCGCGTGTATCCGCAGACACGGAGCTTTCCGCGTCATCCCCGCAAAAAACGATGTCCTCTCCGGGATTCACCGGACAGCGGACGCGCTGCGGAACGGCGAGATCCGGATCGCCCCCTGCTGCACGGACGCGATCCGCGAGTTTTCGCTCTATCAGTGGGATGACAAGGCGACACGCGATGCGCCCGTCAAGGAAAACGACCACGCGATGGATGACATCCGTTATTTTGTGACAACTTTCATTGACGCGCCGCGGGAGAGCGGTTTTGCGCTATCTGTACGGCGCTGAGTTCCGGAAAGGAGGGCAAGTGATTTGAGATTTTCACTGTTCCGGCGGCGAAAGCGCGGCGCGGTCAGTCCGCCGCTTGTGACGGCTGCCCGTGCGGCGCCGGCGCATCTGCCGCTCACCGCGCCGCCGGCCGATCCCCTGACGGAGTGGCGGCTCTATGACGCGCTCCGCGCATCGGTCCCAGTCATTGACGCCGCGATCCGCAAGATCGTGCGGCTGACGGGCGGCTTCCGGCTGACCGTTCCCGCGGGGCATGAGGCAGCGCAGACGCTGCTTGACCGGTTCAGCCACACCGTGCCGGTCAACGCTTCGGGCGTTTCGCTGCAGCTCTTTGCAGACCAGATGCTGGACAGTCTGCTGACCTACGGCAACGCGGCAGGCGAGCTGCTGACCGATGCCGACGGAGCTCCGGCGGCGCTCCTGACCGCGCATCCGGCCGTGCTCGCGGTCAGGACGGAGGCACCCGACCGCTGCGGTTTTGCGCTGCGCACGGAGGACGGAAAAGAAAGGCCGCTGGCCGCTCCCGAGCGGATCCTGTACGCGGCGCTGGATCCGCCTGCGGGCGCGGTCTGCGGCGTGTCCGTTCTGCGCGGTCTGCCTGCTGTTTCAGAGATCCTGCTGAAGATCTTTGCGTCAGTCGGGCAGAATTACGAGCGTGCGGGCAATATCCGCTACGCCGTGACCTACCGCCCCGACCGCGATGCCGCACCGTTCGCGAAAGCGCACGCGGAGGAGATCGCCGCGGCATGGAAGGACGGCATCAACGCCGCGAAATACGGCGAAGTGCGCGATTTCGTCGCGGTCGGCGATGTGGATATCAAGGTCATCGGCGCGGAAAACCAGCTCTTTGATACGAATATCCCCGTCCGGCAGCTGCTGGAGCAGATCATCTCCAAGCTGTCGATCCCGCCGTTCCTGCTCGGGTTCTCATGGGCCACGACGGAGCGGATGTCCACGCAGCAGGCGGATATTCTGACCTCGGAGCTGGAATACTTCCGGCGGATCCTGACACCGCTGCTCCGCAGGATCGGAGAAGCGGTGCTGACGGGCGCGGGATATCCGCTGGAGCCGGCGGTCGAGTGGGACAGCATCAATCTGCAGGATGAGCGCGAGCTTGCCGAGGCAAGGCTGAAAAACGCGCAGGCACAGGAGATCGAGCTGCGGAACGCAGCCGCGGAATGAGAAAGGATGGTCAGAATGTACGATACGCTGAAACTGGAAAAAGGGATGTATCACCTCGCGAATCAGAGCTTTTCGCAGGTGCTTGAACAGATGGATCCGTCCGCGCAGTACGCGGGCACGGAGCTTGCCGGTCTGGACGCCTATGAGCGTCAGCTGAAGCGCTTCGGCATCCGTGTCAGCGGCGCGGAGTGTGACCGCGTCGAGAAGTTCTTCACCACGACGGAGAGCGCGGTGCTCTTTCCGGAATTTGTCCGCAGAGCCGTCCGGCGCGGTATGGAGGAATCAATCCTGCCGGAGCTGACCGCAGCGGTCACGCGTGTGAACGGCACAAGCGCAAAGGCCTTTGCGATCGACGAGACCGACGGCGCCTATTCCGATATCACCGAAGAGGGCGGAACGCTCCGGAAGACCGCTGTCACCGAGGACGGAACACCGGTCACGCTCGAAAAATACGGCAGACTGGTCACGGCTTCCTATGAGACGGTCCGTCAGCAGAGAATCGATGTCTTTGCCGTCATGCTCCGCGCAGTCGGCAGAAAGCTGGCCGGCGCGGCGGCCGGCAAGGCGCTCGCCGTGCTGAAGGCGTCTGTCACGCCGTTCGGGCTGACGGGCAGCACGCTCAGCTACGCCGATCTCGCGGCGCTTTACGGCGAATTCTCCGACTACGACATGACGACAGTCATCGCTTCGCCCAAGAATGTTGCCGCGATCCTTGCGATGACCGAGATGCGCGACCGAACGCTTGATTCGTCCGGCGCGGTGCATCTGCCGTTCGGCGCAAAGCTGCTTCGCGACAGCTCCCTGAGCGACAAGACGGTCATCGGCATTTCAAAGGAATTCGCGCTGGAGGCGATCATGGGCACGGATGTGCTGCTGGAGACCGACCGTCTGATCGACTGTCAGCTGGACCGCATCGCCGTGACCGTGCGCATCGGCTTCAATCCGCTGATGAGCGGTGCGGCGGCCGTACTCGACTGGAACACCTGAAACCGGAAACTCCTGCGGGCTGCGGCGGGCTGAACCGCCCGCCCCCTGCGGGGCTCAGAAAGGAAGGATGACAGTATGGCAGAACAGAACACCCTGATGGATGCCGTCAACCGGTTCACGCGCAGACCGCTGACAGCGGATGAGGTCTATCTCTTTGATCTCATCCTCTGTGACAATGAGATCGACCGTGACGGCGACTGTTTCTCCGATGCCGCGCTCACGGAGCTGGCAAAGCGGTTTACCGGCGTGACCGGTATTTTTGACCATGACGCGCGCTCCGGCAATCAGGCGGCGCGCATCTTCCGCACGGAGGTCTGCACCGATCCCGTCCGCACGACGCGCACCGGAAAGCCGGTCCGCTTTCTGCGCGCAAACGCCTACATGGTGCGCACGGACGGCAACGCCGATCTGATCCGCGAGATCGACGCCGGCATCAAAAAGGAGGTCAGCATCTCCTGCGCAGTCGGCAGGCAGACCTGCAGCATCTGCGGCGCAAACCGTCTGAAGCAGAACTGCGGACACTGCAAGGGGAAGACCTATGCCGGCACGGTCTGCTACACGACGCTGGACGACATCACCGATGTCTATGAATGGAGCTTTGTGGCCGTGCCGGCGCAGCGCGGCGCGGGCGTGACCAAGAAGATGGGCGGTGCCGCGGACGGCGAAAAGGCCGCGATGCGCCGCGAGCTGCTCGAAATGAGTGTGCTGCTCGACGACCTGACCGATGATCTGCGCCGCGATGTCGTGCGGCTCTGCGGGCAGCAGGGCGACAGCGCCTGTGCAAAGGCGCTCGCGCGCACAGCCATGCACCTCGATATCCGTGAACTGCGTGCGCTCCGTGACTCTCTTTCGGCGGAGCGGCGCGCATCGGGCGCACAGCTCATGCCGCAGAACAGCACGGAACCGTCCGGCGCGGAGAACGGCTCTTTCCGCACCCGGAGCTGAAAGGAGATGCCGCCATGAACGATTCCGCACGCGCAATGACCGTCCGGCTGTTCCTGCTCTTTTCCATGCAGGAGGATGCCGCACCGTGGCAGGCGCTGATCGACGAAACGATCGCCGCAGTGCAGAATGAGCTGAAACCGGACGCGGACGAAAACGATATCCGCCTCTGCTATTACGCGGCAGCGAAAGCCAATCTCCGTTACCGGCAGATTCTGGCCGCGCACGGCGCGGTCTCCCCGACCTATGCGGGCAGCGTGCCCCGCACCCGTGACGACAGCACGCCCTGTTCCTTTGCGGAGCGGCTTGTCACCGCCTACCGTGCCGCCGCCGCGGAGCTTCTGACCGACCGCGGCTTTGTGTTTGCAAATGTCTGATGAGGTGAGCGCATGGCCCTTCTTGATACATTTCTGCATGAGCTGACGGATCGGCTTTCGGCATCGGGCATCCGTGTCCTCAATGAATTTGAGCAGCCGTTGTTTCCGCTCCCGGCAGATGATCTGTTTGTGACGGCGGCTGTCACGGGGCTCCGCGCCGAACCGCCGCTTTCCGTGCACGGCGGCAGGGCGGTCCCGGTGCAGCTGACGCTCAGGCTGCGGTTCCACGGCAGAACGGAAAAAGACGCCGGCGCGCTGCCTGCCGTCCGCGACACAGTGCTTCTGCCGCTCCTGCTCGACACCGGACTCGCCGTGACCTCGGCGGACTGCGGCGAAACGGCGTATGTCCGGGCTGTCGACCGCTTTGTCTGTGAGGCGGAGTTCAGCCTTGCCGGTGTGTTCACAGATATCAGTTCCGACGGAAATGAGGTGATCGCATGAATGATCTGAACGCACTGATCACGGAGCGTCCCGACCTGCGGCTGACGCTCGGCACGGTCCGCTTTGACGCGGAGCAGTTTCAGGTGACCTACGGCAGAGCCGTCCGCAGGCGCCTGCTCGCCGACGGCAGAACGCTCTGCACGGTGCTCCCCGAGGGCGTCTGCACGCTGACGCTCACCGGCAGGGCACTGCTTGCGGAGCGTGCCGCCGGTACGCTCCTGACAGCGCTCCACGCGCTGATGACCGGCGGTGAAGCATTCTCTTTCCGGTTTGCGGGCTGCGTCTTTTCGCAGATGCGCCTGACGGGATGCGGCATGAAAAGCACATCACCGCAGACTGCGCTCTGCACGCTGACGCTGACCGGCATCCCGCTGCCCGGACCGGGTGACGCGGCATGAGGGTGCAGCTTTCGTGGGAATCGGGCGGCGAAACAGTCTCGCTGGACCGCTGCCTGCGGCTTTCGCTCCTGCGCGACCGTTATCAGCCGTTCTCGGTGCTCCGCGCGGAATTTGCCGCAGAAGCGGACTGCCCTCTGCCGCTCGGTCTGACACTGACGGTCGGCGGACAGACCGTTTTCTGCGGGCTCGCAAGGGAAGCCGCGCTGCGGCGGGAAAACGGGCAGACCATTCTTTCCGTTCACGCGCGCAGCTATTCCGAAGCGCTGACACGGAATCAGCTTCAGCCCGGCATTCACGCAGATGTCACGCTTGATTCGCTGATGACGGCATACGCCCTGCCGCACATGACCTACGAAGCGGTGACCGGTACGGTCGGCTATATCTATGTGCGGGAGCATACCGCGCTCTGGGACGCGGTCATCGCCTATGCCTACAAGCGCGCACGGGCGTTTCCGTATCTGCGCGTGCCGAATCTGCTCTGCGTCTCGCCGCAGACCGGCACGGACGCGGTCATTCTGCCGGAGAACAGGCTTCTGCGGACAGCGGACATCACGGACACCGGCGGCATGGTCAGCCGCGTGGAAATGGCGGAGCTGGACGGTACGCCATCACGGTTCGTCATGGACAATCCCGAGGCCGTGCGCCGCAATATCGTGCGCGTGAAGCAGATCCCGTTTGACCGGCAGTTCGCGTCGTCGCCCGGGGACGCCCTCGCGTTCCGCATCGCGCTGAGCAACCGCAGGCTGCTGGCAAGAGAGGTCACCTATGCGGGCTATTGCGGGGAAGATATCGGCGACCTGCTCCGCTGCGGCGGCCTGGCGGCGCGTGCAGGGCGCATCCTGATCACGGCGGACGGCAGCGGCATCACCACAGCTGTCCGCTTCTACGAGGACAGCTTCTGCGGTCAGCCGCAGGAAAGCGGGATCTCCTGATATCCATCATCTGCCCCGGGGCGGCCATGCGGCTGCTTCGGGGCATTTTCCGTTTTTTATGCCAAACGCTTGCAAATTCCCGCTGAGTGTGCTATAATAAAATGTAATTCTCATGAAGAAAGGCGGTGCAGCTATGAAGCTCACCTTTCAGAAGCTCAATGACGCGGCGGTGATCCCGCAGCGCGCGACGCCGTTCAGCGCGGGGCTGGATCTCTCCGCCTGCATTCCGGAGGATATCACACTGGAGCCGCATGAGATCCGCCTGATCCCGACCGGTCTTGCGGCCGCGCCGGACGAAACCGATGTGATGCTGATGCTCTGTGCGCGCTCCGGTCTTGCGGCAAAGCACGGCATCGGGCTGGCAAACGGCGTCGGCATCGTCGATTCGGATTACCGCGGCGAGATCCGCGTGGCGCTCATCAACCAGAGCGAGACTGCCTTCACGGTCACGCCGGGAATGCGGATCGCGCAGCTCATCGTTGTGCCGGTGATGACGGCGGAGGTCGCGGAGGCGGATACGCTCCCGGATACGCAGCGCGGCGCAGGCGGCTTCGGTTCGACCGGACGCTGACACGACAGACAGACATAACCGTAACAATGTAAAAAAGGAAAGGAAGCAGCATTTATGAAATTCAAACTGACACTGTTCTTATGCGTTGCACTCGCCATTGTGGCAGGCGCGTTCCTCGGGGAGCTCGCTGCCAGAAGCATCAATCCGTATATCTCATGGCTCGGCTATGCGATCAATTTCGGCTTTGACACCAAAAACTTTGACCTGCATGTGCTTCAGCTCAATTTCGGCCTGCACATGAACATCAATGTGCTGCAGCTGATCCTGACGCTGATCGCGGCGGTTTCGGCACCCAAGCTCGCGGCCTCGATCAAGACGAAGGAATAAACCCGATGGCGCTGTACCGCTGGGAGACACACGCACACACAGCGGAGGGGAGCGCCTGCGGGCGTTCCTCCGCCGCCGAAATGGTGCGCGGCGCGGCGGCTGCCGGATATGACGGCATTTTCATCACCGATCATTTCTATCACGGCAACACGCGCCCTGACCGCCGCCTTCCGTGGGACAGGTGGGTGCAGGAATTCCGTGCGGGCTATGAGCATGCGCGGGAAACGGGAAATAATCTCGGCATTACGGTGCTGTTCGGCTGGGAATACAGCTGGAAGGGAAACGACTTTCTGACCTACGGGCTCTCTCCGGAATGGCTCGCAGCGCATCCGGAAACCGTCACATTTACAGCGCCCGAATATCTGCGGCTCGTGCGGGACGCTGGCGCGTTCATCGTTCACGCGCACCCGTTCCGGCAGGCGGATTACATTGAAGCGATCCGGCTGGTGCCGGAATCGGTCGACGCGGTCGAGGTCTATAACGGCGGAAACAGGACGCCCGCGGAGAACGAACGGGCAAAGTGGTATGCCGAAAGCTATGCCCTGCCGCAGACATCCGGCTCCGACACGCATTTCCGGGCGGATTTCACCGGCGGGATCATCACGGAGCGGCTGATCACAAGCGCCGCGGATTACGCGGACGCAGTGCTGCACGGCGGGATCACCGCCCTGCTGCCGGAATACGGCCCGTGAGGCAGCAACTCATCTGATCATCATTCAGCCCCCGCAGGCACAACACTGTGCTGCGGGGGCTTTTGCCGTCTTCTGCCGGGGCACCGGTTTCTCTTCGTGAATCTGCCGCTTTTGGCTTGATTTTTCCGCGCGGATTTGGTATAATAAATTTGTACGGCCGCAAGCGGCAGTTCCCGCAGGCCGATCACATGAAAAGGAGACCTTGCATGATGATGTTCCGTCAGACCGGAGACAGCTTTCTCGGCTTTACCGTGACACGCATCCGCAGCTCGGAGGAGCTGGGCGGCAGGGTGGTCGAGCTGATCTACGACAAGACCGCGACGCCTGTCTGCTGGGTGGACAACGGGCAGGAGAACAAGCTCTTTTCGATCGCGTTCCGGACGCTGCCTGAAGACAGCACCGGCGTTTTCCATATCCTTGAGCATTCCGTGCTCTGCGGTTCGGCTAAATATCCCGTCCGCGAGCCGTTTGTCGAGCTGCTGAAAAGCTCCATAAATACCTTTCTCAACGCAATGACCTTTCCCGACAAGACCATGTATCCCGTTTCCAGCCGCAATACGCGCGATTTTCTCAACCTGACCGGTGTGTATCTCGATGCCGTCTTTGCGCCGCGCATCCTGACCGATCCGAACATCTTTTATCAGGAGGGCTGGCACATCGAGCAGGATGAAGCCGGGAACCTCAGCTATAAGGGCGTCGTGTTCAACGAAATGAAGGGCGCGATGAGCGGCCCGGAGCGCATCGCCGAGCAGAAGATGATCGAGCTGCTCTTCCCCGATACCTGCTACGGCTTCAATTCCGGCGGCGACCCTGCCGTCATCCCCAATCTGACCTATGAGCAGTTCTGTGCGACATACCGCCGCTGCTATCACCCGTCAAACGCGCTGATCTTTCTGGACGGCGCCGTGCCGATGGAGGAGACGCTGACGCTGATCGCGGAATACCTCTCGCAGTTTGCGCGCAGCACCGATCTGCCGGAATTTACAGAGCAGAAGCCGGTTTCTGTCCGCGCGGCGGCAAAATACGAGCTGGATCAGGACGAGCCGCTGACGGACAAGAGCTATCTCTCCGTCGGCAGAATTGTCGGAGACTGGCGCGACCGCACCCGCCTGACGGCGTTTTCCGTGCTGAATCTTGTGCTGACGGGCACGAATGACGCGCCGCTGAAGCGCGCCGTGCTCTCGTCAGGGCTTGCGCAGGAGATGACCGTTTCGCTGGATCCTTCTGTACTCCAGCCCTATATGAGCATTGACCTCAGAAACATCAAAGACGGCAGCGCGGATGAGATTCCGGCGCTGATCCGGAAAACGGCCGCAGAGCTTGCCGACAAAGGCCTTGACCGCGAAGCGCTTGAGGCTGCCGCCGATATGCTGGAATTTCAGGTCATGGAGCCGGCGGAACCGCAGGGGCTGGACCGCTGCATCAACGCAATGAGCACATGGCTCTACGGCGGCGATCCGATGGACTGTCTGGAATACGGAAAGGCGTTTGCCGGCGTGCGCGAGATGATCCGCACAGGCGGCATGGAGCAGCTTCTGCGCGAGCTCTTTGCGGAGGGCACGGACACGGTGCTTCTGCTGGAGCCCTCACACAGCTACGGTGAGGAGCTGCGCGCCGACGAAGCCGCACGCCTCGGTGCCGTCGCAGAGCGCTGGACGGAGGAGGAACGCGCGGAAAACGCACGCATGAACGAACGCCTGCGCGTCTGGCAGCAGACGCCCGATACGCCTGAGCAGCTTGCGGCTCTGCCGCAGCTCCCGCTCTCCGAGGTCAGCGAGATCCCGCCGCATATCAGCACGGAGATCCGTACCGATCAGGGCGTCACAGTGCTCTTTCACCGGCTCCCGTGCCGCGAGATCGAGCATATCACGCTGTATTTCCGGCTGACGGACGCAAAGCCGGATGAACTGGCACAGCTTCAGTTCATCTCAACGCTGTTTACCGAGCTGCCGACCGCGCAGCACAGCGCGCTGGATCTGCGCAAGGCACTGGACAGCACCGTCGGACGCGTCAGCTTCAGCATCGGGTCCTCAAGTCTGCTCAATGACCGCCGATCCGTTACGCCCTATTTCTGCGTGACATTCAGCGTGCTGCGCAGCAAGCGCGAAAAGGCCGAACAGCTCGTGCTTGAGGTCATGCAGCAGACGGATTTCTCGCAGCGCGAAAAGGTGCGGGAGCGTCTGGTACAGCTCATTGACCGCATCAAGCAGAGCAAGATCGGCTACGGCCATTCGTTCGCCGCTCTGACCGCGATGTCGCGGTATTCGGCGGAGAGCGCGTTCGGCGAGCTGCTGAGCGGCAATACCGCGGCGGAGCGCATCAGCCGCTTCTGCGATGATTTTGACGCGGAATATGCCGCGTTTGAGGCGCTCGCGGAGCGCGTGATGAAGCAGACCTTCTGCCGGAGCCGCCTGATCGCCGCATCGGTGACCGCCGCGGAGGAAGTGCCGGTTTCGGGACTGCTCGCCGCACTGCCGGAAGGCACGGCGGTGCCGGAAAGGACGGCCTATTCCGTCGATCTGCCGGAAAAGGCAGGCGTCGTGATCCCCGCACAGATCGGTTTTTCGGCGCAGTGCTGGGATCTGGATGAAGCAGGCATGGCGTTTTCCGGCAGCCTGCGTGTCGGCGCGAAGATCCTTTCGCTCGGCTATCTCTGGAATCAGGTGCGCGTGCAGGGCGGTGCCTACGGTACCGGCCTCAGGATCGGCAGGAAGGGCGGGGTCTCGACCTATTCCTTCCGCGACCCGACGCCCTCCGCGTCCGTGCAGGCAAATGCCGGGATGTCGGAATTTATGCGGCAGTTCTGCGAGAGCGGCGAACCGCTGACGGGCTATATCATCTCCACGATCTCCGACACGGAGCCGCTGCGCTCCCCGCAGGCGGAAGCCGCCGCCGCCGATCTGCTCTGGATGAGCGGCAACACGGATGAAATGCGACGGAAAACACGGCGCGAAATGCTGACGACAGACCGGGAACAGCTGCTCAGCGACTGCGCGGTCTGGGATGCCTTTGCGGCAAACGGTGCGTTCTGCATCGTCGCGGCGGAAAACCAGCTCGCGGACGCCGAGGGGCTGACGCGGATTCCCTGAGCCTGCGGACAAAAAAACAGTGCAGGACAGGCTGGACACCTGAATCATATATAAAAAAATGCGCATCAAAAGATCATCAGGAAAAAGGAGGATTATACGATGAATCTCGACGAACTCTTGAAAGAAGCGATCACAAAGCCGGAGAAGCGTTCGCTTTTCCTGCAGATGCTCATCCAGAGCGATGTGTTTGTCATCTGCAAGCACCCCGTTCAGCACGATGAGATCAACGGCGGCGTCAAGATGGAGCTCATCACAACGCAGAATCCGGACGGCGACATCTTCATCCCGTTCTTCACGAGCTACCGCGCTCTGCAGCAGTTCGCGAAGCGGTATGTCAACTGCTACAAGCTGAACTGCCTGCGCCTCTTTGATCTGATCCAGTCGGCCAACGCCGTTCTGAACCCCAATTCCTACGGAAAGGAGTTCTCCTCGCAGGAGATCCGCAGCATCCTCATGGTCGCGCGGAATCTGAACATCCCCGCGATCTCCATGAAGGAGGAGGACACGATCGAATACCGCCCCATCCAGCGGAACATCGATCATCTGCTCCGCCCGCTGACGCGCTATCTGGCACGGCAGGCGAATGTCGATGCCTGCTGCGCCGTTGAGATGGTGCGCGGCTGCGAACGCCCGCAGACACTTTTTGTCTTTGACATGGTCGGCAACACCAGAAAGCTCTTCTTCCCGCTCTCCAAGTATATGCAGAGTTTCACGAAGCAGGGCGACCGCCTTGTCTTCATCAGCCTGGAGGAGCCTGCCGGAAAAAAGGCGGCCGAAGGCATTGAGCCGTTTTATATCCGCAAGAAACGCTATTTTGAGAAATGATCCGAAGGATTGTGAACCGATATGATACAGACTAGTTCCCATCAGACCGATGACAGCGCGCAGGAGCGCCTTGCCTCGCCGGAGATGATCCCGCAGGATTCCGAGCTGGAGCGCTCGCTCCGCCCGAAATCCTTTCAGGACTATATCGGGCAGGACAAGGTCAAGGAGAATCTCGCGGTCTACATCGAGGCGGCAAGGCGCCGCAGTGAACCGCTGGATCATGTGCTGCTCTACGGCCCTCCCGGTCTCGGCAAGACGACGCTCGCGGGCATCATTGCGCGCGAAATGGGCGTCAATCTGCGCGTGACCTCCGGCCCCGCGATCGAAAAGCCGGGCGATCTGGCGGCACTGCTGACAAATCTCGGAAGAGGCGATGTGCTGTTTGTCGATGAGATCCACCGGCTTTCCCGCGCCGTGGAGGAGATCCTCTATCCGGCGATGGAGGACGGCGTGCTGGACATCATGGTCGGAAACGGCCCCGCGGCGCGCAGCATCCGCGTCGATCTGCAGCCCTTTACGCTGGTCGGCGCGACCACCCGTGCCGGACAGCTCACTCCCCCGCTCCGCGACCGCTTCGGCATCGTGCAGCGGCTGGAGCTCTATACGCCCGAGCAGCTCTGTGACATTGTCCGCCGCAGCGCGATGCTGCTGGACATCCCCTGCGACTACGACGGTGCGATCGAGCTGGCGTCCCGTTCCAGAGGCACGCCGCGTATCGCGAACCGCCTGCTGCGCAGAGTCCGCGATTTCGCCGATGTCATGGGCGGCGGCGTCATCACGCTGGAAACGGCGCGCCTCGCACTGGACCGGCTTGAGATCGACGAGCTCGGCCTCGACAAGCTGGACCGCAGAATGCTCGATATGATCATCCGCGGCTACCGCGGCGGTCCGGTCGGGCTGGAGACGCTTGCTTCCGCGCTCGGGGAAGAGGCCGTTACGCTCGAGGATGTCTGCGAACCGTATCTGATGCAGCTCGGAATGCTGGCGAGAACGCCGCGCGGCCGCTGTGCGACGCGTCTGGCGTATGACCATCTCGGCATTCCGGCTGAGGACAGCGGTGCGCCGCAGCAGTATTCGCTGACGGAGATGCTCGGCACCGACGAACCCTAAGCCGAAAGGAGGCGTTCGGATGAGCCTTCTGCCTTCCCGCAATCATCGGCACAACAAGGCATTCCCGCTGCCGGAGCGGCTCATCAACGGGCAGTCTTTGGGCGATGTCGCGCAGATGAAATTCGGCCTTTCCACGATGAGCTACAGCGGCTGCGAGGTCATCGCGGTCTATAACGCGCTGCTCCTCGCGGGAATCCCGCAGCCTTTGCCGGACATCGCAAGGTATATGGAGCGCTTCCGCGTACTTGGCGGCTTCTGGGGCACGAATTTTCTCGCGCTCGGACGCTGCCTGAAGCGCTTCGGTCTGCCCGCAAAGCGTGTCCGCAGGCGCAGAAAGCTGGCGGCGGCAATCGGGGCAGGAAAGATCTGCCTGATGGTCTACTGGACCGGCAGACGGTTTTTGTCGCCGGTTCACACGGTCTGCATCTGTCAGGCCGGAGAAGGTGAGATCGCCGTCTGCAACGAATACAACAACTGTGACCGTGTTCTGCACGAGCCGACGGAGGCAATGCTCGCAAAGCGGCTGATCTTCGGGTATGTCACAGAGAGCGGCATCGGGCCCGCCGGTCAGACGGCCTGATCCCGCATTTCATTCAACAAGGGAGGACCCGCCATGAGCGGAATACTGAAGCCGGACGGTCTGCGCGGCATCGCCATGAGCGAGCTGCGCTGCGATCTGCTGCTGCATCTGGGCAGGGCGGTCGCGCAGGCTGTCGGCAGAATGACAAAACAGACGCCGGTCATCTATCTCTGCCATGATCCCCGGCGCAGCGCCGAACCGCTGGAAGCGGCGCTCTGTGCGGGCATCTGCACGGGCGGCGGCATCGCGAAATGTCTCGGCGTGCTGCATCCCGGCGCGATGGCGCTGCTGATGACGACCGAGGACGCCGACTGCGGCATTGCGCTGGCGGCTGATGACGCCCCCTATGAGATCAACGCGGTCAAGCTCTTCACAAAGGGCGGCGCGCCGATGCGCAGGGAGCAGCTGGACGCGATCGCCTCGCTGATGCCCGCGACAGCGGCCCTGCCCGCAAAATCGCACCGGAACTGCGGCGTGATCACGCATGAGCCGGATGCCGCGGCAAGGTATCTGCGGATAGCCGGCACAAAACTGAATGTCCCGAACGACAATCCCGAACGCCGTGTCCGCATTGCCGTGGACTGTGCGCACGGAGCGGCTTCGCCCTCTGCGGAGCTGTTTTTCCGTCAGCTGAACGCCGAAGTGCTGATGCTCCACCGCACACCGGACGGCATGAATATCAACCGCGGCGGTGTCTGCCACACGGATTCGCTGGCAGAGGTCGTCAGGGCGCAGTACTGTGACGCGGGATTCGCGTTTGACGGAAGTGCCGGACGCTGCATTGCCGTTGACGAGACCGGTGAGCTGATCGACGGCAGCCGGCAGCTCGCGGTCTTCTGCGAAGCGATGCTCGGAAGGTCATCGGGGACGGATCCCGGCGAGCTGATGCTGGCCGGCGCGGTGATCGGTGACCGGACAAACCTCGGTTTTCTGCGCTACGCCGCTGCAAACAGCATCCCGCTGACACAGACGCAGTCCACGCCGCGCGCGGTCATGGAAATGCTGCGGGACCGTGCCGCACCGATCGGCGGCGACGGAACGGGCTGCATCTGCTTCCCCGATCTGCCCGCGCCGGACGGCCTGATGACAGCCGCAAGGCTTCTGCGCATCATGCAGCGGACAGGAAAGACACTGAGTGCGCTGGCGGAGGTCATGGAGCCTGCGCCGCAGGTGACGATCCCCGTACCGATCGCGCCGCAGTGGCGTGAGATCTGGCGGAACGATCCCGAGATCTACGGCTACATCAAGGAG
>JAGDBX010000117.1 GCA_018110935.1 Oscillospiraceae bacterium | reverse complement strand
GAGCGCCTCTGCCCAGCGAGAGGTCGAATCCGCCATGATCGCGATATGATAGCCCATGTCGCGGTAGTATTCCGCGAGCGTGATGCCGGTGTAGATCGATGCCTCACGCGCCGCGACCGGCATATTGGAGGAGTTGGCGATCAGCACGGTGCGCTCCATCAGGGATTTGCCCGTGCGCGGATCCTTCAGGGCGGTAAATTCCTCAAGCACCTGCGTCATTTCGTTGCCGCGCTCGCCGCAGCCGATGTAGACAATGATGTCCGCATCGCACCACTTTGCGATCTGATGCTGCGTCATGGTCTTGCCGGTGCCGAAGCCGCCGGGAATCGCCGCTGCGCCGCCTCTCGCGATCGGGAACAGCGTATCAATGACGCGCTGACCGGTGATCATCGGGCGCGAGGGCGGAAGCCGTCTCGCGGCAGGCCTTGCGCGGCGGATCGGCCATTTCTGGCAGAGCGTCAGGGAGTGTACCTTCCCCTGCTGATCCTCCAGCCGGATGATCTCGTCATTCAGGCGGTATCTGCCGTCCTTCGCCGTCCAGACCACCTTGCCCGAGAGCGTCGGCGGGAGCATACACAGATGCAGGATCGCGGAGGTCTCGGGGCAGGAGGCGTAGGCTTCGCCGCCCTGCAGCACCGTACCGGTCTTGACCTTGACCGTGACATCAAATTCACGCTCGGTGTCAAGCAGCGGAACGGCAATGCCGTCTCCGATGAACGCGCCGGATGCCTGCTCAAGCGTTTTCAGAGGCCGCTCAATACCGTCAAAGATATTGTTCAGGATTCCGGGACCGAGCGTCACGGACATCGGCGCACCGGTCGGTTCGACAGGCTCGCCCGTTTTCAGCCCGGATGTGCCCTCATAGACCTGAATCGTTGTTTCCGTATCATTCATGCCGATGACCTCGCCGATCAGGCGGCGGTCGCCGACATAGACCATCTCCATCATGGAGAAGGCGTTTGTATCCCGTACCTTGACGACGGGGCCGTTGATGCTGAATATTACAGGACTCGCCATTTAAGCATCCCCTCCGTCACCGATACTGTGATTTCTGTAAAATTCGCGGAACTGCGACGCGAACGCTTCGTCAAGCGTGTGGTTCTCGCAGCGTTTGCCGTCAGGCGAAAGCAGAGAAAGCCCGCCGAGCGTGATCGCGGTGTCGGCGCGGAAGCTGACGCCGCCGCCCGCAGCAGCGGAGAGCGTCTCGCCGAGCGGAAGATCGTCTTCCCGCAGCAGGATCACAGTGCCGACCTCCGGCTTCCGGTTTTTCACGATGCCGGTCATCCATTCGCGGTAACCGTCTGTGTCCGTGAAGGCTGTCAGCCGTCCCCTCAGCTCCGAAAAGAGCGAGAGCAGCATACTCTGCCGGCGGGAGAGCAGACTGGCCTTGCCGCGGTAGCCGACCTGCGACAGACGCTTTTTGTATTTCATGTCGATGCGCTGCTTTGCCGCTTCCAGTTCGCGGTCGGCATCCGCCGCACAGCGCTGCTGCGCCTCTTCGAGAATGCGTGCAGCCTCCTCGTCCGCGTGCGCGGAAGCATCGGCGATCTGCTCCGCCGTGCTGCGCTTTACAGCTTCCATGAACTGTTCCAGCTTCTGGTTTGCGTCCATTGTTTCCATCCTCTCCGGCAGCGCTCTCATGCGCAGTGCCGTACCGATCAAATATGAATGCCGACGGTCTCAGCGAGATAGCGGGAGATCGAAGCGGTCATGTCCGCGCTGCCGTGGCGGTCCGGAATGACTGTCAGCAGCGGAACGGAGCCCTGCTCCTTGATGCGTGTCACATCCTCTTCGATCTGCTCCGCGAGCTTCTGCGTCAGGCAGACGACCGCGATTCCCTGCCGCCGCAGCACGCTGCGGAGTGCCTGCCTTGCCTCGTCCGGCGTGCGTGCGATCTCGCCGTCACAGCCGGCAAGCCGCATACCGGTCAGGGTATCGAGGTTGTCACTGATGACATAGGCGCGCATCAGCTGTTGAGGATCATAATGGCGATCAGAACGCCGAAGATGCCGACGCCTTCGCCCATCGCGACGAAAACCAGCGCCTTACCGAAGGTCTTGGGATCTTCAGCCAGCGCACCGATCGCAGCGGGAGCGGCGTGACCGACGGCGCTGCCGCAGCCGATACAGCCGACGCCGACAGCGAGTGCCGCGGAAAGATAGCGGAACGCGTCTGCCATGGTGCCGGCCGTTTTAGCAGCAGCCTCAGCAGTCTCCTCAGCGGAGACAAGGCCGCCGATCGGGAACGCGATCGCACAGAGCATCACGGCACCGAACGCGCAGAGATTCATCAGCATGGCGCGGCGCATGGATTTGCCGCTCTTCTTTTTGGTGATCGCGACATAAACGGGAAGTGCCAGCAGAATCGTGATCAGCAGCGGGAGAAAAATCAGTTCCAGAACTTGATTGAGAGACATGGTTGTTACCTCCTGATATTAAGCCTTCGCAGTCTGCTCGGACTGCCTGGTTTCGGATAGATCATCAAAGCTGACGGAGATCGGCGTAAACGGTTCGCCGTCACCGTCATAGCAGCGGGAGAAGGTCTCGTAGAATTCGAGACGGAGCACCTGAATGCCGACCAGCAGGCCCTCGAGGCCCATGACAAACGCGTTGCCGAGAATGATGACGGGGATCGACATATGTGAGTTCGCCGCCATCTCTGACAGCAGCATGACAACACTCATCAGGCCGGCGTGCGAGAAAACGAAGCCGCCCACACGGATGAACGAGATCGTGTTGGAAGTGTAGCTGATCAGGAATTCAAAGCATTCAAACAGATTCAGCAGAATGAAGTCGCCGATGCCCTCGGACTCAAAACGCTTTCCTGCCATCCAGTGGCCGAGCGGCTCACGGAAGAACATCAGCAGCATGGTCACGATGATGACCGCGGCGGCGGCGCCCTTTGAGATGAACTGCTTTCCGGTCACCAGACCGCCGACCAGCAGCAGAACGGTCACGAAAAAGGCGAGCCCCGCCAGACCGTTGTTGCCGAAGATGCCGTCCTCAAAGTTCCGGCGCCTCGTTTTCGTGATGATGTTGACGAGCATCGAAATGATAATCATGGCGGCACCGATGCCGACCGCGCCGAATATGACGAAATTGATATTCTCCATCGCCTTGAGCGGCAGGAAGGAGATGCCGAGCTTTTCGTAGAAGGGGTCGAGCGCCTCCTCAAAGCCGAAGACCGAGCCGTACAGCGTGCCGAAAAACGCGCTGGAAACACCGATCCGCGTCATGACAGCGCCGAGCGTCAGATTCTTCTTTTTGTGCAGAAGGAAGCCGAGCAGCGCGATGACAAGTCCCTGTCCGAGGTCGCCGAACATGATGCCGAACAGCAGTGTGTAGGTGATCGCGACAAAGGTCGTCGGGTTGAAGCCGTTGTAGTCGGGCAGACCGTACATCTCGATGAACATCGAGAACGGCTTTGAGAACCAGCCGTTTTTCAGCCGTACCGGCGGCTTGACCTGTGAATTGGAGATCGGCGCCTCATAGGCAACAGCCAGATCCGGCACATTGTCGATATGTTTTTTGAACTGTTCCTTCTCGGAGACCGGAACATAGCCCATCAGATTGAATTTGTCGTGCATGACGATGCACTGTGCACGGAGCTTTGCGACCTCGCTCTGATACCTCGCGTAGCAGTACATCCGCCCCAGAAGCGGCGCTTCCGCTTCATAGATGCGCTGCTCCTCCGTGCTGAGCTTTTCAAGCTGCGCCTTCTGTTCGGTCAGCTTCATCTGCAGAGATTCCAGTGCCTGCTGCGGCGTGCCGTCAAGGTCTTCCGGCAGACGGTATTCCTCAAAGAGCAGCCCCTTCATGATGGCGTCCACGGAGGCGATGCGTGTCTGTTCGGCAAAATAAAAACCCCAGACATATTCATGCGCCGTGTGATACCCCTGAAAGATAAAGCCCTCGTCGCTGTAAAACTCCAGCTTCTGCAGGTTTTCCTCCGGCATTCGGCCGAAGCGGTGCAGGATATGCCGGCAGCGCGACAGCTCGCCGAGGTCGATATCCGAGCTCTGCAGATATTTCAGATGGATCGCGGCGTTTTCGTATTCCGTGATCCGCCTTCGGGTGTCTTCGAGCTGCTGCCGGACATCACGCAGTCCCGCGGAGATCCTGCCGGCCTCCGATATGATCTGCTCCGGTGAGAATTCACCGGGCAGCGGTTCCCGTTCCGTATCGGGACGAATCCTGCGAACATCAAACTCCGAAAGTGCCCGGAGTGCCTCCGCGTACTGATCGTCCTCGGCACGGCTCCTGCCGGAGTCATCCGCAGCGCCGATCAGCTTCCCCGCGTTTTCAATGTGAAACACGCGGCTCTGCAGGCAGGCGATGATCGCGTCATCAAGCTCCGGCAGCGCACCGACAATGCTGACGAGCTCGAGCTTTTCTATGGACAAGAGAACACCTCCTTCTGAAGTCAGGACGGTTCCGCGATCAGCAGGGACCGGATGTAGGAAACCGGCTTGTGATAGCGGATGCCTTCAATGACGGTGATCAGATTTCTGACTTCGATCTGGTTCAAGCAGTGAACTGCGTAAAGACTGACAGCCGCGTGCCCCGAGAAATGCAGCGCATTGCGTGCCGAGCGCCACCGCAGGATCTGGAAGGCACGCTCCATGCGGATCGCGTCCGAAACATCGGGCAGATCGGTGAGCATTCTTCCGTATCGTGTTTTGGCAAGCACCGCATTGAAGGCGGCCTTGTCAGGAGCGTCATAGAGCGCCTGGCAGATGCGGCGCGGCAGCTTTCCGTCGATCGGCAGCATCATGCTGTCAAGTGTCTGACGGTCAGCGCGGAACACGCTTTTCAGCCGGTAGGCATTGATCAGATTGATGAGATCGACCTGTTCGCCGATCAAACCGCGCAGCGCTTCAAGGTCGTCACCGCGGATGGTCTGCTCCGCCTCTTTGAGAATGCGTCCCAGACAGTCCGCACGGAGCGCGATCTCCAGCGCCGTATACGGTATGGGCTGCCCGTCATCCTTCGAAACATATTTTCTGAGGATCGGCGCGTAGGGCGTTCCGCTGACAGCATCGAGCAGCGCGGAATTGGACTCGGCGCGGGCAAGCTTCTCCTGCTCAAAGCAGAGATACGGCCCAAGCCATGTGTCCATCGCAGAAATGTATTCCTGAAATCCGAGCTGGATCGCCTTGAACAGCTCGCGGATCTCGTATTCGTAAATGAAAAAGCGGAAAAACGGCTTGCCGGAAAGCTGCTCCAGACTGCAGAAGTGCAGGCACTGCGTGAACAGATTGCGCTTGAGCAGCATTTCAAGATGTCCGCGGTGGGTGTAGGCCGGCTCCAGTCCGGCGAGCAGCTCGCCGTAGGCCGCAGTCCCTTTCAGATAGGACACGACCTCTGAAACCGTGTGCATATTCACAAGATCGCGGTAATCGGAGGCCCGCAGACGGTGACCGTAAGCCGACCGGATCAGCGCGACTGTTGCGTGATAGTTGTTCGGCATGATTCAGGCCTCCGCTTCGCGCAGCGTCTCCTGAAAGAGGGCATCCAGCAGCTCTGCGCGGCGCCGCTCAAACTGTTCGCTGAGCTGATCGCCTCTGCGGTCAAACTCCGCACGCAGTTCGGCCAGCTTTTTCTCGCACTGCTCGCGAGCCGCTTCCTCGTATTCGACAATGGCGTCGCGTGTCTGATGCTCGGTCGCTTCGGTGACGGCAGCCGCTTTCGCGCGCGCGTCGGAAACCTGCTTTCTGCACGCCGCCTCCGCAGCGGAAAGCTGCTCCTCAACGGCAGCGTCGAGCCGGACGATCTCCCGTATGGTCTGATCCACAGCAAGTCGCTCCTTCCGGTTTGATTGAGCCATGAAGGCCCGAAAACATACCTTATATTATACACCGTTTCAGACAGATTGTCAAGGAATCGGCACCAGAAATTCAAGAGCCTCTTCCGTCTGCCGCCGCCATGCGCGAGAATCGCTGACAGTTCCGCATTTTTCGGTAAAAGTGCTTGACAAACCGCAAAAAATGCGGTATGATTAGGATGGTAGTCTGTGCGGGGGCGGAACTCGTGTTCGGGAGAGAATCCGCACAGGCAGATCCGCATTTTTTGAGAGGGGGAATTTCTTATGAAATTCAAAAAGCTCACAGCCGGACTGTCGGCAGCAGTGCTGGCCGTCACGGCTGTACCCGGCGCGGTATTATCCGTGCCCGCGTCAGCAGCCGGCAAGTATAACTATGCCGAGGCGCTGCAAAAATCATTCTTCTTCTACGAGGTCCAGCAGTCCGGCGTCCTGCCGGAGTGGAATCAGGTCTCATGGAGAGCCGACTCGATGGTCGATGAGAGCGGCAAGGACACCGACCCGGTGCCGGGCGGCTGGTTCGACGCCGGCGACCACTTCAAGTTCACGCTGACAAACGCCTATTCCGCCGCGATCATGGCATGGGGCTACATTGAGTACGCCGACGCCGTCAAGAAGGCCGGCCTTGACACGGAGTACCGGAACAACATCAAGTGGGGCATGGACTATGTCCTCGCCTGCGACAAGGGCGGCGGCTCGATGATCGGCACGGTCGGCGACTTCACCGGCGG
>JAGDBX010000116.1 GCA_018110935.1 Oscillospiraceae bacterium | reverse complement strand
TTGGGGCGGAGCCCCATCATAAATCATCGCGAAGTGATACCTCATTCACTCCGCAGGAGACACAGGGCATTACTGCCCGTCCGGAAAGCCGGAAACGATTCTCCAGTTCTGCAGATCGCGGGCATCCCCAGTGATCTCATAAAAGAGCGACGCGTCGCCGTAGCCGTTGCCGCCCGTTGTCTGGCTTGTCTGCATATAGCGCGGCGGTGCCTCGTCCCCGTTGACGATGTCATTGAAGCTCGGCCCGAAGCCTGTGCGGTCAATGCCGGCGTATTCCAGCACGCTCGATGCAAAGTATGAATTTGACAGCGGCTTCCAGCGGTCACGCTTCAGCGGTTCTTCTGCCGCGCCGCGCGGCTTGATGAGCAGTGCTGTAACGATCGGGGAATTCAGACGCTCCTCATGGTCACATTCCAGTTCTACCGGCACATGGCCGTGGTCTCCGAGAATGATGACAGTCGAATTGTCCCAGACACCCGCCGCCTTCATCTGGCTGAAATACTCCTCCAGAATCGTGAACGCGCCGCGCACGGTCGCCTCCTCCTTCTCGTAGGTGAAGCCGCGCGAATCCGGGTGCAGAGACTGCAGCTCCATCGAGGTGTCATGCGCAAAATTCAGATGAATGAAGCTGAAGGTCGGCTTGTCGCTCTCCGCGCGCAGCGTGTGCGAACGGAGATAGTCATAAAAGCGCAGATCACTCTCTGTGCCGACGCCCCACGGCTGCGCGTCCCTGCGCAGCTCGCCGCCGACCTCTATGAACGAATTGGAGAAATCCGAGGTAACGCGCAGCGCAAGCTGCTCCTTGATGCAGTAGGGTGTGAGTTTGTCCAGCGAGAAGCGAAGCATGGTCGGGATGATGCCGCTGTAACCGATATAATTGACCTCATACGGGATGTCGGGATCGTTGACCAGATTATCGCACTGGCCCTCCAGGTCAAAGAATTTCGTGTAGGTTGTGGCGCCGTCCACCAGCAGATTGACCGCAACGCCGTTGTCGTGAAGCTGCCTCGTCAGCGTTCTGCCTGCCCACGCGGATGCCAGATACTTCTGTGCGGTCTCGTTGCGGAACGGCGCTGTTGTCAGCATATTCGGCACAGACGGGAAGGTGTTCGTGAAGTTTGCAATGTTGTTCTGATAGAAGGTGAATCCATTGAGGCTGTCACCGAGATCGGGAAAATATGCAAGCGTATCGTCCATCCACTGGCTGTCAAGGCGGTCGGTCAGGAAGACTACGACATTGTTCTCCTTTGAGAGGTTTGTCACGGGCTCATAGGAGAGACAGCGGACATACTGCGAGGAATCGACCTTGCGGACGCCGTGCTGTGCGATGATCGAGCCGGTGCCGGCCGCCTGCATGATCAGGATCAGGCCGGACAGATAAATGATGCCGTGGCTGCGGATCATCTTCAGAACGGAGTTTTCGCGTTTGAATTCCGACAGCAGATAGATCACGGTCGGGATCATGACGAGAACATATTCGATCAGCATATTCGCCGTGAGGAAGAACGGATCGTCATAGCTGACGCCGTCACCGGTGAACTCGCGCATTCTGCCGTTCAGCAGCAGCATCTGTATATACATGGCAAGCAAAGCGCCGAAGATCAGGCACTCCATGCCGCGCCAGAGCCGTTTGCTGATGAGCAGAAAGAGATTGAACAGCAGAAACGCTCCTGCTGCGGCCAGAACCGAAAGCAGAAGCAGCGGCAGGATGATATGGCGCGGACCGACGGTGAATTCCCGCTGGTTGCCGAAAAACATATCAACCGGTGAGAAAAAGCAGACCGTGAAGCTGCAGACAAGACTTGTCATCAGGATGATGAGCTCACGGTGTCCGGTCAGTCTGCGGAACCTTTCTTTCAGGGTGGGAATCGGCATTGTTTTACTCCTGTACCGGTACCGGTCGGTACCGTTCCTTTTCATTTTTGTCCATTATAATTGTAGCACATTCCGGCAGTACTGTCAACCGTACTGCCGGAATCTTCATATTATTTTCAGGATGTGCCGCCGGGACCCGCACAGCCGTCCCATGGCTTTGAGCGGAAGAGCCTGTTCGAGATCCAGAGCCCGATAAACGCGAATCCGACGCCGAAGAAGATGCCCGCAAACACATCTGTCGGGTAGTGGACATAGAGATACATCCGCGAGAAGGCGACCACCGCCGCCAGAATCAGCGCGGGAATACCGTATTTGCGGCGCCACATACAAACCGCAGTCGCGACGGAGAATGCCGCCTGCGTGTGGCCGGACGGGAAGGAGAAATCGGACGGTTCCCTGATCAGAAGCTCCACCGCCTGAATGTGAAACGGACGGATGCGCGCGATCAGGGGCTTCAGCACAAAATTGCAGAATATCAGATGCAGCAGCAGCGCGAGTGCCGCGACATGCGCGTATTTTCTGGTGCGCTGCGGGATGAACCCGAGCAAGGTCAGGGCGATCCAGAACCAGCCGCCGTTGCCGAGAAAAGTCGCGGCAGACATCATCCAGTCCATCACATCGCCGCGCAGATGCTTCTGAATCCAGTCCAGCAGCGCAAATTCCCATTCCATTCGGAAGGACCATTCCTTTCTGCGGGCCGGCAGCGCCGGGAGCCGCTGATCTCGGGGAGTGCCGTGCAGAGCCTTACTGACGGCACAGCGCACATTCGTTATTATATCACGCGGGCGGCCTTCTGTCAAGCGTGCCGCCCTTGCAATTCTGCCGGAAATATGGTATAATGCAGTCAGAACAGCAGCCGCACACGGCTCTGAGAGGAGGACGACAGCTATGTCTGATTTCATCATTGCGGCAGCGTCAACCGCTGATCTGCCGGATACATTTTTCACCGCACATCAGGTTCCGGTCATTCGATACAGCTACTCCATCGGCATGGAGACCTTTGAGGACGACTGCACCGACGCCTCGCGGCAGAAGGCATACGAAGATATGCGCCGCGGCACCGTCTATACGACCTCGATGATCAATTCATCCGTTTATGCGGACTTTTTCCGCACCCTGCTCTCAAAGGGCGGAGATGTGCTGTATCTGGATATGTCAAAGGAGATGTCAAGTTCCTATCAGGCGTCACATGATGCCGCGGAGACCGTTCAGGCGGAATTCCCCGGGCAGCGTCTTTATCTGATGGATACGCGCTGCATTTCAGGCGGCCTCGGCCTGCTGGTGACAGAGTGCGTCCGCCGCAAAGAATCCGGCATGACTTTTGATGAGGTGATCAGATGGGGCGAGGAGAACAAGCTCAGAATCATGCACCGCTTTACCGTCGATGACCTGCAGTATCTCAAACGCGGCGGCAGAGTCTCAAACGCCTCCGCGATGATCGGCGGTCTGCTCAACATCAAGCCGGTGCTCTATGTGCCCGATGACGGCAAGCTGACCGTTTCGCAGAAGGTACGCGGCAGAAAGGCGGCACTCAGGGCGCTTATGGAGGGTGTCTCCCGCGATATGACCGCGCCGGACGGACAGACGGTCATCATCAATCACGCGGACTGCCGCGAGGACGCGGAGTGGCTCAAAGCCGAGCTGCTGAAGGCGTATCCGACGCTCGGAGAGGTGCAGATCTGCCATCTCGGCATTATCATCGGTGCGCACTGCGGTCCCGGCCTGCTGACTGTTTTCTATATGGGCGATAAAAGAAAGCCCTGATCCCGCGGTTTTCTCCGAATGTTCACAGCAATTTCACACAATAATTCAAAATGCACTTGACATATTCTATGAATTGTGCTATAATATAGTTACCGAACCGGACGCCGCTGTCAGCGGCTGACGGACAAGAGGAGGATTGCACTATGAAGAAACTGAACATTATGGCGAAAAAGATCCAGATCGGTCCGAGCTTCTCCGAATACGCGGAAAAGAAGCTGAACCAGAGACTCGACAAGTTCTTTGAGGACGAAGCAGAGGCCAAAATCACGCTGACTGAGCAGCGCGGGCAGATCGTCTGCGAGCTGACGGTGCGGGCGGGCAGCATGATCTACCGGGCGGAGCAGAGCGCTGTTGATAAGAATGACGCGCTGGACGCCGCGATCGACAAGATCATCCGCAAGATCCGCCGCAACAAGACAAAGCTCGGCAAGCGCATCAAGGAGGGCGCGCTCAGTGCAGAGGCGTTCACCGATTCTGTGGAGGAGCAGACGGAGTATCATGTCATCCGCCGCAAGACCTTCCAGCTGCACCCGATGAGTGTGGAGGAAGCGATTCTGCAGATGAATATGCTCGGCCACTCGTTCTTCCTGTTCACAAACGGCGAGAACGGCAGCTTCAATGTTGTGTACCGCCGCGAAGACGGCGACTACGCGGTGCTGGAGCCGACGACTGAATAAAGCGGTATCGCTTCGCGATGATTGATAATGGGGCGCTGCCCCAACCCCCGCTCAAGGGACGGATGTCCCTTGAGAATCCCGTTTTGAGTGCACAAAAGCCCCCGCCTGACGGCGGGGGCTTTCTCATAATAAAAGTTTTGGTCGAGCTTTTACAAAAGCTCGCGGGAGGCCAGAGGGCGGCGCCCTCTGGCCGCGCTCCGCAGAGCGCGGAA
>JAGDBX010000115.1 GCA_018110935.1 Oscillospiraceae bacterium | reverse complement strand
TTTAATTTTGGGTGTACGAAAAGATTGCCCCCGCCGTATGGCGGGGGCTTCTGCTGTTCTCATAATCGGATTCTCAAGGGACATTTGTCCCTTGAGCGGGGCTTGGGGCAGCGCCCCATTATAAACATCGCGGAGCGATGCCGCTGAAAGGCTATTCGGCTTATTCTGCCGCGATCAGCGTCTTTCCGGACATTTCCTTCGGCTGCTCAAGCCCCATGAGCTGAAGCATCGTCGGGGCAAGATCCGCCAGCACGCCGCCTTTGCGCAGCGCCTTGACACTGCTGTCGCCGAGCACGATGGCCGGCACAGGATTTGTTGTGTGCGCTGTGAACGGAGAACCGTCGTCCTCCATCATCTTGTCCGCGTTGCCGTGGTCTGCAGTGATGATGACCTTGCCGCCTTTGGCAAGAATCGCCTCGGTCACCTGCCCGATGCAGTCATCGACCGCTTCGACGGCCTGCACAGCCGCGTCAAATACTCCCGTGTGACCGACCATATCGCAGTTTGCGAAATTCAGAATGATCGCGTCGAATTTGTCGGCGGCGATCTCTTTGAGGACCGCCTCCGTGACCTCATAGGCGCTCATTTCCGGCTTCATGTCAAAGGTCTCGACATCCGGAGACTTGATGAGGATGCGCTCCTCGCCCTCAAACTGCTTTTCCTCGCCGCCGTTGAAGAAGAAGGTCACATGGGCATACTTCTGTGTTTCGGCGATGCGGAGCTGTGTCTTGCCCGCCGCGGACAGCACCTCGCCGAGCGTTTTGGTCAGCTCCTCAGGCGGGAACGCGACGGAGACATTCGGCATGGTCGCGTCATACTGTGCCATGCAGACGAAATGTACGGAGAAATAGCCTTTTTTGCGTGCAAAGCCCTTGAATTCCGGATCGACAAAGGCTCTGGTCAGCTGACGGGCGCGGTCGGGGCGGAAGTTGAAGAAGATTACGCTGTCATTTTCCGCGATTTTCGCGTCCTTCGCGACAACCGCGGGGATCATGAACTCGTCGGTGACACCGTTTGCGTAGGAGTTCCGGATCGCCTGAACGGGATCGTCCTCCTGCACGCCTTCGCCGAACACAAGTGCGTCATACGCCTTTTCGACACGGTCCCACGCGTTGTCTCTGTCCATCGCGTAGAATCTGCCGGAGATCACTCCGACCTTGCCGACACCGATCTCCGCGAGCTTCGCGGCTGCCTCCTCCATGTATTCCGCGGCGGAAGAAGGCGGCACATCTCTGCCGTCTAAAAAGGCATGAACAAAGACCTTTTCCAGCCCGAAGCGCTTTGCCATTTCCAGCAGACCGTAAAGATGCGTCATGTGCGAATGAACGCCGCCCGGAGAGAGCAGGCCCATCAGATGCAGCGCGGTGCCCTTGTCGCGGGCATTCTCCATGGCCGCGGTCAGCGCGGGATTCTGAAAGAAATCGCCGTCCTCAATGGACTTCGTGATCTTGACAAGCTGCTGATAGACGATTCTGCCGGCGCCCATGTTCGTGTGGCCGACCTCGGAATTGCCCATCTGACCGTCCGGCAGACCGACATCCAGTCCGGAAGCGCCGATGATCGTGTTCGGATACTGCGCGAAATAGCGGTCGAGATTCGGTGTTTTTGCCGCATGGATGGCGTTGCCGTAATCGCTCGGATTGATGCCGAAGCCGTCCATGATCAGCAGTGCAGCAGGTGCTTTGCTCATGTTCAAAAAACTCCTTTTGTTTTCGATATACAGTGTTCCCTCTGCGGGAACTGCGGGAAAGTGTCAGTCCATCACGCCGTCCGGTGTCTGCGGGGCGGGCTCTCTGGTTCTGTACCAGTTGATCGCGGCAGCCGATGTCAGAAGCGGATAGGCGATGCTTGCGATCATGCCTGCAAGACCGTCAGCGGTCTGAAGGATCTGGTATGCGGCAATCGCGGAGGGATTCACCGTGCGGTCCAGCCATGCGGATGTGAAATAAGACCGGACGATGCTGACGTTCGGATTCAGTGTCAGCACGACCATGATCACGGTCAGCGCGAGCCGTGCGCTCCGGTGATCATCGCTGCGGATGCTGCTCATCACAAGACCGTAGCAGAGCAGAAAGACGCCTGCCGCGATCGCGAGCGGCATCAGGCGCATCAGCGGGCTGATCGCGCTGAAATCGGCAGTGCTGTTGCGCCCGCCGATGAGCACTGCGGCAGCGGCGGGAAAGATCTGGATCAGCAGCCCGGCCGCCATCCGGATCAGAAACAGGATTAGCGCAGCTTTTGCGAATGCGGCTGCGGGTTTTGCTTGTTCATTCATCGTAATATTCCTCACTGTATTCCCCCCGCCAGCGGCGGGGGAATACATCAGTTTCTGCAGACCGGAAGTAACGAAAGGACGGCAGGCTCAGCCGTTCACAGCCGCCTGCACGATGACATTGAAGTCCTCTGCCTTGAGCGAAGCGCCGCCGATCAGACCGCCGTCGATGTTCGGCTTTGCGAGCAGCTCAGCCGCGTTCTTCGCGTTCATGGAGCCGCCGTACTGGATCGTGACGGCATCTGCCGTTGCCTGATCAAACATCTTTGCGAGCGTTGCGCGGATGAACGCGCAGACCTCCTCAGCCTGATCCGGTGTCGCGGTCAGGCCGGTGCCGATCGCCCAGACCGGCTCATAAGCGATAACGACATTCTTCATCTGCTCCGCGGTGACATCGTAAAGATCGAGCTTGACCTGCTTGCCGACGACCTCCTCGGTGATGCCGCAGACGCGCTCCCACTTGAGCTCGCCGACGCATACGATCGGCTTCAGGCCTGCGTTCAGAGCGGCCAGCGTGCGCTTGTTGACGGTCTCATCGGTCTCGCCGAAGTACTGTCTGCGCTCGGAGTGGCCGATGACAACATATTCGACGCCCAGCTCGGTCAGCATATCCGCAGAGATCTCGCCGGTGAAGGCACCGGACTTCTCGAAGTGGACATTCTCCGCGCCGATCTTCACATTGCTGCCCTCGGTGACGGCCAGTGCGGTCTCGAGGTTCGTGAACGGCACACAGGCAACGACCTCGATCTTGCCGTCCGCGTTTGCGACGAGCGGCTTGATGGCCTCAAGCAGTGCCTTTGCTTCGGGGCGCGTCTTGTTCATTTTCCAGTTTCCGGCGATGATCGCCTTTCTCAGATTCTTGTTCATGGTTCTAACTCCTTATTTGAAAATTGCATCCGGACAGGCCGGATGATAGATGTAAATTCAGCTCCGGATCATCCGGACAATGTAAATCCCGGCGAAAACCAGCCCCGTCCAGAACAGAAGAATGAGCAGAATACCGATCAGTGCGGCAAAGCGGTTCTCGAACTTCGGATCCCATATCATTTCCGGATGATCCTGCCGGACATAAATCTTCGCATGCTGCCTGCCCTTGAAAGACTGGACCGGCACACGGTGTTCCGTTCCGTCTTCATCACAGTATTCCGCATACCGGAGCTCTGAAAGCGGCCTGCCGAGAACCGTCTGCAGTTGCTGCTGCATTTCCTGCTGGATTTCCTGCTGCATTTGCTGCTGGAATTCCGGCGACATTTCCAATGTGCGGATCTCTGCGTTCCTGCGGATCCATCCCGATCCGAGCGGACGGTTGATCAGCGTGACAACAGCCTGCTTCAGAATCAATAAAGGGAACAGGAAAAACATACAGACTAAAGCCACGCAAGATGCGATCATAATGCAGTATCCGACAAGCTTGTCGATCTTACCGACCGTGATCCTCATTCCCAACAATCAAGTCTCCCTTTTCCATGATCCTGTACACTGTTCAGCCGGCAGAATCCGGTTCCGCCGGCGGGAGCTTCCGCTCAAATCTGGAAGCCTTGACAGTCTCCTGCGTCCAGCTGCCGAAGATGCGGCACTGTGAAAACGCCCTGAGCAGACTCTGCCGGACGGCGCTTCCGAGTGCTTTGTCCTCCGTGATCCGCTGACAGACTGCCTTTTCGGTATTCTGCGCGTCCTGCACATCCGCGGCGGTCTTTGCGCGCGCGTATTGCCGCGACAGCGCAATCTGCTCCGTCAGATACGCACGCTGTACCTCCGGGTAACCGGAAATGCGCAGACCGGCCAGCACGGCATACTGCTCCGCACGGCCGTGATTCCCTTCCCGCTCGCAGACTGCAGCGGCCATTTCATAATAGACCAGTGCGTCCTCCGCCAACGGCTTGAAGGCTGCCTCAAAACAGGGCTGAAACTGATACGCGTCATCCTGCATCTGTGCGTGCGCGGCAAAGGCGCTGTGCGCCTTCCGGCTCTGCCCCGTCATGAGCAGACGGCGGAGCTGACAGGTGCGGAACGCTGCCAGATCGCGGGGTTCCAGCGCATCCTGCGGAATGCTCAGCTCCGCGATGCCTGCGCCCTCATAATCCTCCGCCATCACGCGCAGGAACAGCATCAGGACTCTTTCGTGCGGAGTGCAGAAGAAAAACGCCTTTTTCGCAGAATCTGCCAGTGCGGTACTCCAGCCGCTTTTCTGATATTCCAGCGCCAGATCCTGCTCCGCACGCCTGCTGAGCGCAACACTGAGCAGGCCGTATCCGGCAAAGACGGCGGTGCCGAGTGCCAGCGCAAGAATCATCCAGAAGATGAACCATTTCGCAAATTCATCTGCTGTCGTACACTGCCTTGCGCAGACCAGAAAGCCGAAAAAGGCCATTAAGCCGCAAATGAAGAGGATAAACCGCCGCATGATCTTCGGCATGCTGCGGATGCGGATGAAAAGCGCCTGCAAAGCCTCCGCCTCCCTTTTGAAACAGTTTCAGGCGGATATGAAAATCCGCCTAAAACCGCAGTATCATTCTTTATTTCTCAGCGATCGCCGCAACGCCCGGAAGCACCTTGCCCTCGAGATACTCAAGAGAAGCGCCGCCGCCGGTGGAGATGTGGCTCATCTTGTCAGCAAAGCCGAGCTGGATGGCAGCCGTTGCGGAATCGCCGCCGCCGATGATCGTGGTCGCGTCCGCAGCGGCGAGTGCCTCGCAGACCGCGACGGTACCCTTCTTGAGCGTCGGGTTCTCAAAGACGCCCATCGGGCCGTTCCAGACAACGGTCTTTGCGGTCTTTGCCGCCTCCGCGAAGATCTCAGCTGTCTTCGGGCCGATGTCAAGGCCCATCATGTCGGCCGGGATCTTGGCGGAATCAATATCGGAAACCTCGATCGGTGCGTCGATCGGATCAGGGAAGGAAGCAGCGATCGCGGTATCGACCGGCAGCAGGATCTTCTTGCCGAGAGAAGCGGCCTTTGCGAGCATTTCCTTGCAGTAGTCCAGCTTTTCCTCATCGACCAGAGACTTGCCGATCTCGCCGCCCTGTGCCTTGATGAAGGTGTAAGCCATACCG
>JAGDBX010000114.1 GCA_018110935.1 Oscillospiraceae bacterium | reverse complement strand
TTCTGGCGGATCACCTTCCCGCTGCTGAAGACCATCATGGTCTACACGCTGCTGACTTCTATGATCGGCGGTCTGCAGATGTTCGATATTCCGTTCATGCTGCACCACGGCACGATTATCAGAGACGATATCGCGACTGTCGCCGTCTTCATCTATCAGAAGTTCCACGCTAACTTCTCCAGACCGCAGTTCGGTTATTCCGCTGCTGCGTCTGTGATTCTGTTCTGCATCACCTCCGTTCTGGGTGCGCTTGTCTTCTATGTCCAGCGTGATAAGGACGCGATTGAGCTGAACAAAAAGCGCAAGGCTGCCCGTAAGGAAGCCCAGCGCAGAGCTGCGAGAGGAGGCGGATTCGGTATATGAGCAAGAAGGTTTCTTATACGGCGGATAAGGGCGGCTATCAGAAGAAGCTGATCATGAAGTCCTCCCTGATCTATGTCGTTCTGATTCTGCTGACTTTGATCTGTCTGATCCCGCTCTGGATCCTGTTCGTCAATGCGACAAGATCGCATTACCAGATCATCGGCGGCGTATCCATGTTCCCGAGCACGCATCTGTTTGAGAATATCAAGACTCTGCGGACGGATAACCTCTATCACTTCTTCCGTCCTGTCCGCGGCGTGCTGAATTCTCTGCTCATCGCGGGCGGCTGTGCGGCCCTGACCGTGTTCTTCTCCGGTCTGACCGCTTACGGTCTCGTTGTCTACGATTTCAAGCTGAAAGGTCCGGCTTTTGTCTTCATCCTCGCAGTCATGATGGTTCCGACGCAGGTCACTGCCGTTGGTTTCATCACCCTGCTGCTGAAGCTCAACCTGATCGACAACTACATCGCGCTGATCGTGCCGGCCATCGCCGCACCCGCAATCGTCTTCTTCATGCGCCAGTATATGCTGTCCTCCTTCCCGCTGGATATCATAGAGGCTGCGCGAATAGACGGTTCGCATGAGTTCCGTACCTTCCTGACCATCTCCATTCCGATGATGAAGCCGGCGTTTGCTGTGCAGGCGATCTTCGCGTTCATCTCGAAGTGGAATGACTACTACACCCAGTCCATCGTCCTGATCTCCGGCAAGGAGCATCAGCTGACGATGCCGATGATGGTGCAGCAGGTCCTCGCGATTGACCGTACGCCGAACATGGGCGCAAACTATACTGCGATCTTCCTTTCGATTGTTCCGGTCATTCTGGTTTATTTGTTCCTCTCCCGCTTCATCATCGGCGGTGTCGCTGCCGGCGGTGTCAAGGAGTAAACAGCCATTTTCATTCAGCACACAAAGCACAGCGTCAGATCCGGCGCTGTGCTTTTGCTTTCAGGGAGGCGAAGTATGGACGGTTTTGCGGATGCGCTGCGCGCGGCAGAGCAGGACGCGGGCGGACGCGGGATCGGCACGCTCGGTGAAAAAACGCTGCATCTCGCGCTGAAGTATTATTTTGCGCCAGACAGCAGCACGCATGAGCAGAAAATCGGCGGCTATGCTGCAGACGCTGTCACGGAGGACGGTGTGATCGAGGTGCAGACAAGAGCGCTCTGGCGGCTGAAGCCGAAGCTGCGCGCCTTTCTGCCATGCACGCCCGTCACCGTTGTGTATCCGGCGGCAGAGGAAACACAGCTTGTCTGCGTTGATGAATACGGCGAGGTGCAGAGCAGCCGGAAGTCACCGAAGCACAAGAGCGTCTGGCACGCAATGCCGGAGATCGTGCGTTTAAAGGAATTTCTCAATGATCCCCGCTTCCGTGTGTGCGTCGCGGCTGTCTCTGTTGTGCAGTATTACCGGCAGAAAAGCCGCGGAAAACGGGAAAAGCTCGACCGCGTTCCCCTCTCGCTGAACGGGATCTATATGCTCAGCGGAGCGGAAGATTATCTCGCACTGCTCCCGCCGGAGGTTTCCGGCGAATTCACCGCTGGAACCCTTGCTGCTGCACTCGGCATCCCGAGAGATTGTGCGGCCGCCTTTCTCATGATCCTCAGAACAACGGGCGCTGCAGCTGTTGCCGGAAAACGCGGCCGTGAGGTCGCCGTCACGCTCCCCGCACCGCCGGACGCCGCACTTTGACTGACCGGCAGTGGGGGCGCTGCCCCCACACCCCCGCACGAGGGGTACTACCCCTCGTGGCTCCCAGAC
>JAGDBX010000113.1 GCA_018110935.1 Oscillospiraceae bacterium | reverse complement strand
GAGTGATATGCAGAAGGTGATCCGTTCCAGAGTTTACAATCATTTCAGCCAAGTCACAAAACTAGACGAAGTATCTTTTGCACTCAACAAGGATGGACGGTGCACGGGCGTCGGTGTGATCCGCGGCGCGTATCCGGGCTCATACCCGATCGCGATCAATTTTGAGGCCTACGAAGAGCACGCTGGTTCGTGGACTTCGCAGCTTGCGCTCGAATTTGCACTGAGCAAGTAATTATCTGCATAATCTCACAGGAGCCGGTCTTCCGGCTCCTGTTTTCGCTTTACAATTCGCTTTGTTTGTGCTATAATGAATAGTAGACAGTTTTCACGCAGAAAGGGGCATGACGGTTCATGCAGGGCATCCGTAAGCGGACATGGGCGGAGATCAATCTGGACCATGCCGCGTTCAATTACAGTCAGATCCGGAAAGCGGTTTTGCCGGAGGTGAAGGTCTGCTGTGTTATCAAGGCAAACGGCTACGGCCACAACGCCGTCCGGCTGGCTCAGCTTTATGAAACACTGGGCGCGGACTGGTTTGCCGTTTCCAATCTGGAGGAGGCGCTTCAGCTGCGGCAGGCGGGCATTACGAAGCCGACACTGATTCTCGGTTATACGCCGCCGGAATGTGCCGGTATTCTCGCAAAGCAGCAGATCTCGCAGTGTGTCTATTCCCGCACATACGGTGAGGCACTCTCGCAGGCTGCCATGGCGGACGGCGTGCAGGTCAGAATGCACATCAAGATCGACACCGGCATGGGGCGCATCGGCTTTCAGCACAAGGGGGAGCATTCCCGTCTTGCGGACGCCGTATCGGTCTGCCGGCTGCCCTGTCTGATCCCGGAGGGGATCTTCACGCATTTTGCCGTTGCGGACGAAGGCGAAGACGGCGCGGCATTTACGCGTGCGCAGTTTGAGAATTTCACGGACGCGGCCGAAAAGCTGGAAGCGGAGGGAATCCGGTTCAGCGTGCGGCACTGCGCGAACAGCGCCGCGATCTTTGATTATCCTGAAATGCACCTTGATATGGTGCGCGCCGGCATTGTGCTCTACGGGCTGAAGCCCTCTGAAAAGGTGCAGAATCTTCCGGAACTAAAGCCTGTCATGGCACTCAAGAGCGTGATCTCTCACATCAAGACGATCGAACCGGGGGAGTCCGTCAGCTACGGGCGCACCTTCATCGCGGACAGCCCGCGTGTGATCGCGACCGTGCCGATCGGCTATGCGGACGGCTTCTGGCGCCTGAACGGAAACGGCTGCTGCAGAATGCTTGTGCGTGACCGCCTTGTGCCGCTGGTCGGCAGGGTGTGCATGGATCAGCTGATGCTTGACATCACCGGCGAAAAGGATGTGATGGTCGGCGATATCGTCACGGTATTCGGGGATGAAAAAGGCCTCTGCTCCGCTGACGGCATCGCGGCTAACACCGGCACGATCAATTATGAGGTCGTCTGTGCGGTCGGTGAGCGCGTTCCGCGCTTCTTCCTGCAGGACGGTCTTCCGGTCGATGTCTCTGACAATATCTGGACGCGGTGAACCGCCGCGCCGCAAATAAACGGAGCATCCGTCAGAATATCAGAAAACGGAGGGGTATATCATGCGCGAAAGCGGCATTCTGATGCCGGTATCGGCACTGCCGGGCAGACACGGCATCGGCAGGCTCGGAAAAGCGGCAGAGGATTTCATTGATTTTCTGGCAGAATCCGGCTGCAGCTATTGGCAGGTGCTGCCGCTGTCGCCCACGGGTTACGGCGATTCTCCGTACCAGTCCTGCTCCTGCTTTGCCGGAAATCCCTATCTGATCGATTTTGACCGTCTTTCCGCGAAGGGCTGGCTGGACAAAGCGGATTATGAGACGCTGTTTGCGGACACGGATCCGCACACGGTCGATTATCAGCTGCTCTGGGAGATCAACACCCCCGTTCTGCGGAAGGCTTACGCGGGATTTCTGAAGCATAAGCCTGCGGATTACCGCCGTTTCTGCTCCGCGCAGAAGGCGTGGCTGCCGGACTATGCACTGTTCATGGCGCTGAAGGACGCGCATGAGGGTAAGCCGTGGTACGAATGGGAGCCGGAGCTTGCCATGCGCGAGAAAAAGGCGCTCTCTGCCGCAAAGGAGAACTGCGCGGATGACATCGGCTTTTATTCCTTTGTGCAGTACTGCTTCTTCTCGCAGTGGAACGCAGTCAAAAAATACGCGAAAAAGGCGGGCATCCGCATCATCGGTGATATCCCGATCTATGCCGCCTATGACAGCGCGGAGGTCTGGGCAAAGCCGGAGCTGTTTCAGCTCGACGCTGAGAAAAAGCCTGTCGCGGTCGCCGGCTGTCCGCCTGATGTTTTTTCCGTCACGGGGCAGCTCTGGGGCAATCCGCTCTGGGACTGGGATGCCATGGCAAAGAACGGCTACCGCTGGTGGCTTGACCGCCTGGACTTTGTGCTCGGCATGTACGATGTCGTGCGGATCGACCATTTCCGCGGATTTGAGCGGTATTATTCGATCCCGTTCGACGCACCGACCGCTGAACACGGCAAATGGAGAAAGGGTCCTGATTTCGCCCTCTGGAAGGCTGCAAAGGCGCGCTTTGCTGAGCTGCCCGTCATCGCGGAGGATCTCGGAAACATCACGCCGGCGGTCGAACGCCTGCTGCGCCGCACCGGATTCCCGGGCATGAAGGTCATGCAGTTTGCGTTTGACAGCGGCGCGGACAACCCTTATCTGCCGCATAATTTCACAACGACCAACTGCGTCTGCTACACCGGCACGCATGACAACCACACGCTGCGCGGCTGGGTGCGGTCCATGTCTGCGGAGAACTGTGACTACGCAATGGCCTATTTTTCTCTGAAAAAGAAGAAAAAGCTCCCGCAGGCGCTTCTGCAGGCGGTGTGGGGGAGTATTGCGAAGATCGCCGTCGCGCAGATGCAGGATTTCCTCAATTCGCCGCCGTCAGACCGCATCAATACGCCGTCGACACTGGGCGGAAACTGGGTATGGCGTGCGGACGCGGACGATTTCAGCGAAAAGCGCGCGGCGAAGATCCGCGCACTGAACACCGTATACGGGCGGCTGAATCAGCCGGAGCAGGAGAGACCTGAGAAATGAAAAAAGACGGCTGGGGCAATCTGATCCTCGGAATTGCTCTGCTTGTGCTGGATCTGATCGCGTATTTCTTTTTCAGATTGTCCGGCAGACTATACATGAGCTGGCTGCTTCTGCTGCTGGACGGCATCGGGATCGCCGCATCGGTCAGCAGTCTCCGGGACGGGGATCTTCCGCCGAAAATCGCGCTGTCCAGCCTGCTGCTCTGCGTGCTGTCTGCTGTCCTGTATATCTGGATGCTGCTGATCTCAGCAGGCATCCTCTGAGAAAAAGAAACTGTTTTTGGCATCAGGAAAGGAGTGACCGCGGAATGAAAACCATGGGCGGCGAGACCTGCTGGGAGGTCATCCGGCAGAATAAGCATTACCGTCTGCAGCGAAACCGCATCCTGCGGGAGCACTGCCGCATCCTTGACAGCGAAAACCGCCGCATCGCGTCCGGCTCCGAAGCCGAAATGCTGGCGGAATACGAAAAGCTGGACCGCCGCACCCTGCAGGGGCTTCCTCCGCAGCCGACCGCGCCGAATATCCGCGCGAAAACCATGGGCGGCAAGGTGTTCTGGGATGTGATCGCGGACAAATGCGGTTTTCGTCTGCAGAAGCACCGTGTGAGCGGTCACTGCCGCATCCTTGACAGGGAGGGCAGACGCCTCGCGAACGGCTCTGAGACGCAGATGCGGCAGCTGTTCTGCTCGCTGGCAAGCGGAAAGGTACATCCGGATTCTCTGCGCGGGCTGACACAGACAGAGCACCGCAGCAGGACGCTCGGCGGCAGATACTGCTGGGAGACTGTCCGCGCCGCGGGGATCTACAGGCTGCAGAAGCATAAATTTCTGCCTGTCTGCCGGATCCTCGACCTGAGAAATGTCTCCGTCGCAAACGGCCCGCGTGAAAAAATGGAGCTTCGTCTCGGCGAACTCGCGAAGGAATCGGAGACATTCCGTATTCCGGCGGCGGGCGATGTGATCGGCGTGAAGCGCGGACTGTACGATCACTACGGTGTCTATGTCTCCGATGATGAGGTGATCGAGTTTTCCGCGGATAATCCCGAAAACAAGGGCATCATTCAGAAGACGACCTTCCCGCGGTTTATGGGCGGCTCGCAGGAATGCTTTTATCTCGTGTTCGGCGACAGCTTCTGCGAACCCGGAAAGGTGTATTTCTCTCCCGATGTGCGCATTGTTCCGGGCAGCTCCAAGACGATCCGCGAAAAGCTGCGCATTCTTGCGGACAGTCTTCGTCCCGCGCCGGGGGAGTATTTCGGCAGAAATGTCGGAGATGCGCTCAATACGGCGAAAAACTACCGTCTGCGCTCGGCTTCCGAAACGATCCGCCGTGCCCGCGCACAGCTCGGAAAGAGCTCGTTCGGCGAGAGCGAGCGGGAATACAATCTGCACAGAAACAACTGTGAGCATTTTGCGGTCTGGTGCAAAACCGGCGTTATGCTCTCCACACAGGCGGAGGGGCGGCTGATGCACGCTGTCCGCATTACGGCGGGCGGCGCTGACGCGCCGCAGGGCGAAGGAGCGGCAATATGAGAACAGCGGCTGTTTTCAGTGATTATATGGTGCTGCAGCGTGAAAAGCCGATCGCGGTCTGGGGCGACGGCAGAGACGGCGTCCGTGTGACCGTGACGCTGGCCGGACACAGCGCGTCCTGCACTGTCAGAGACGGCAGATGGCGCGTGACGCTGCCGCCCATGCCTGCGGCAGAGCATCTGACGATGACTGTGCGGAGCGGTGCGGTCTGCATCCGGTTCCGTGAGATTGCCGTCGGGGAGGTCTGGCTCTGCGGCGGGCAGAGCAACATGGAATTTGAGATCCGGAACGAGAAAAACGGGCAGGCTGTTCTCAGCTCCCTGTCGCCGGAATGCGGCGTGCGGTATTATTATACCCCGAAGCTGCAGATGTTTGACGGGGATTACGATCGCGCGGAGCGCGCCTCCGGATGGTGCGAGGCAGCGCCGGAGACAGCCGGCGCGTGGTCGGCTGTCGGACTCTATTTTGCGCTGGAGCTGCAGAAACGTCTCGGCGTGACGGTCGGGCTGATCGGCTGCAGCTGGGGCGGAACATCCGCCGCGGCGTGGATCCCCTGTGAGACGCTGCGGGCGCATCCCGCCCTGCATCCGTATCTGGAGGATTACGAAAACGCAGTGCGCGGCAGAAGTACGGAGGAGATGATCCGCGAATACGACGCGTACAGCGCGTTTCAGAGCGACTGGCAGAACCGGTATGAGCAGCTGATGCGGGAGCATCCGGAGACATCGTGGGAGCGCGCACAGGAGCTCCTCGGCGCTTCACAGTATCCCGGGCCGATGGGGCCGAAGAACGAGCTGCGCCCCGGCGGGCTCTGTGAGACGATGCTCCGGCGCGTCTGCCCCTATACGCTGCGCGGTTTTCTGTTTTATCAGGGCGAATCGGACACCCATCGCTCCGGGACCTACGCGGAGCTGCTGGAAACGCTGATCTGCCGCTGGCGTGAGGACTGGGGCTGTGATGCGCTGCCGTTTCTCAATGTGCAGCTTCCGATGTTCCGGTATCAGCATGAACCCGATACGGGCAGCTGGGCGCTGATCCGCGAGGCGCAGGCGGCGGTCTTCCGCAGGCTGCGGCACACCGCCCTTGCCGTGACCGCGGACTGCGGCGCACTTGACGACATTCATCCGGCGGATAAATCGCAGGTCGGGCACCGCCTCGCACTGGCGGCACTCAGCGAGGTCTACGGGATGATCCCGCGGGAGCAGGGCTGTGCGCCGATGCCGTCTGGCAGCTATGTCAGCGGCGGCACGATGACCGTTCTCATTGAGAACGCGGCAGACGGATTCTGCCTCACCGGGGAGCCGTCCGGCTTTGCGCTGTGCGGGGCAGACGGTGTCTGGCATCCCGCGGCAGCCGTGCTGTTGCCCGGCCGCATCACGCTGACGGCTGCGGCGGTTCCCGAACCGAAGGCCGCGCGGTATGCGTGGTGCAATTACACGGAAGTGACGGTGTTCGGCAGAAACGGCCTGCCGCTCATGCCGTTCCGGACAGCCGCCCTCTGAGCGGCGTTACGGCAGAGAGAATCAAACAGAAAAGGACGGGAGTTATGAAATTCAGAAAAGCGATCGCGCTGCTGCTGACCGCGCTGCTCGGCTGTACCGCGCTTGCGGCCTGCGCCGACAAGGGCGGAAAGATCAAGGCGGACAACGGACAGTCCACAATGGATTTTGTGCGCGGGATGGGCGTCGGGATCAATCTCGGCAATACCTTTGAATCCTGCGGCTCATGGATCAGCGACAAGAGCGTGAACAATTTTGAAACGGCATGGGGCAGTCCGACGGTCACGCAGCCGATGATCGAGGGCTATGCCGCCGCAGGATTCGGCACGCTCCGCATTCCGGTCGCGTGGTCGAACATGATGACGGAGGATTACACGATCAGTCCGGAATATCTGGCACGCGTACATGAGGTCACGGACTGGGCGCTCGGCGCGAAGCTCAGCGTCATTCTCAACATTCACTATGACGGCGGCTGGTGGAAGGATTTTGCCGCCGCGGACAAAAAGAGCGAATGTATGAAGAAATACACGCGCATCTGGGAGCAGATCTGCGCGGAATTCAGTGACACAGGCTATGATCTGATGTTTGAGTCGCTCAACGAGGAGGGCTGCTGGGATTCGATCTGGAACCGCTACGGCAGCAACGAGGACGGCAAGGATGAAGCGTACGCGCTGCTCAACGAGATCAATCAGAAATTTGTCGATACTGTGCGCGCGGCAGGCGGAAAGAACGCGGAGCGGCATCTGCTGATCGCCGGCTACGCGACCGATGTGGCGCTGACCTGTGACGCGGCCTTCAAAATGCCGGATGATCCGCAGAAGCACTGTGCAGTCTCTGTGCATTACTACACGCCCGCGGCCTTCTGTATTCTGGAGGAGGACGCAAACTGGGGCAAGGAGCAGACGGAATGGGGCAGCGACGCCGATAAGGCGGAGCTTGAGAAGAATCTCGATCTGGTGAAAACGACCTTCATCGACAAGGGCGTGCCGGTCGTCATGGGCGAATTCGGCACAACGAAAAAACACCGCAGCGCGGAGACCGTGCGGCTGTACCTGTCGTCTGTGTGCGAGGGCGCGTATGAGCGCGGCATCTGTCCGGTGCTCTGGGATACCCCCGGCACCTTCTACGACCGCGAAAACGCGGTGATGCTGGACGACGCGCTCCGTCTGGCACTGACATCCGTCAGCGGGGGCGCGCAGAAGGAGGCGGCGTGAGCCGGCTGATCCGGCCTCTGCAGAATGGGTAATATGAAGCATATTGTGGTCACGGGCGGCGCAGGGTTCATCGGCAGCCACACAGTTGCTGCGCTGCAGCAGGAGGGCTTTGCCGTCACCGTGCTGGACAACTTCTCCAATTCCGATCCGTCCGTCATCGGGCGCATCGGGCAGATCACCGGGCAGTGCCCCGCGCTGGCAGAGATCGATCTGCGCGACCGCGATGCCGTCTTTTCGTTCTTCAGAGAAGCCGGCGCGGACGCGGTCATTCATTTTGCGGGCTTCAAGGCGGTGGGGGAATCCTGTCTGCACCCGCTAGACTATTTTCACAACAACATCGGCGGAACGGTCAATCTGCTGGCTGCGATGGACGCGGCAGGCTGCAAAAGGATCGTGTTTTCCAGCTCCGCGACGGTCTACGGCGACAAAAACCCCGTGCCGTTCGTTGAGACGATGCCGACCGGTGCCGCAAATCCGTACGGGAGAACCAAGCGCGTCATTGAGGAGATGCTCTCTGACATGACGGCGTCGGATCCGGCATGGAGCGCCGCCGCTCTGCGGTATTTCAATCCGGTCGGCGCGCATCCGTCCGGTCTGATCGGCGAAAACCCGAACGGGATCCCCGATAATCTCGTGCCGTATATCGCGAAGGTCGCCTGCGGAGAGCTGGAGGCGCTCCGCGTGTTCGGAAATGACTATGACACGCCGGACGGCACCTGCCTGCGCGACTATATCCATGTCTGCGATCTGGCAAAGGGGCATATCTGCGCGATGCGTTATCTCGCAGAGCACACCGGTTTTGAGACAGTCAACCTCGGAACAGGCAGAAGCGCCTCTGTGCTGGAGGTGCTGCACGCCTATGAGACCGCCTGCGGCAGAAAACTGCCCTATGTCATCGCGCCGCGCCGCCCGGGAGATATCCCGCGAATGCAGGCGGATGTGCGGAAGGCGAAGCGTCTGCTTCACTGGTCGGCGGAATCCGATCTGGTGACCATGTGCCGCGACAGCTGGCATTTCACAATCATGCAGAAGGAAAGGAGGGAATCACATGCCGTACATCGTCATCAAGGCGTATCCGAAGGATGAGCAGATCAAGCGCGAGGTCGCGGAGGAGATCAACCGCATTTTTCTGGAAAAATGGGGCTGCGGTCAGAGCGCGATCAGCATCGGGTTTGAGGAATTCAGCCCGGAGGACTGGGACCGTGAGGTCTATCAGAAAGAAATCGTGCCGAACGCGGACAGCCTGACCATCTGTTCGGGTGAAAAAAACTATCCGGCGGAGTAAGGCCGGAACAATCAGAGGGAAATCAGGAGAAAAAGGAAGAGATCAATGAAGAACAGCCACAAAAAACAGCTGGCGGTATTTCTGGCCTGCTGCCTGCTGTTTTCGTCCCGTCCCGCTGCGGCTTTCGCGGCGGATGACGGGATTTCTGCGGTTCACGCAGCCGCGGCTGCGGATGATGCCGGAGAGGGCATTTCGGAATCCGCAGAGACAGAATCCAATGAGACTGCCTTGCCGGAAGAACAGAATGAAACCGTGGCAGAACCGGCACAGGCAGAGACAGAACCCGTTCAGACAACGGCACCGCCCCTGACACCCGCCGAACAGAAATATGCGGATGCAGAGGCACTGATCAGCAGTATTACGCCTTATTACAAGACTTATTATACAGAAGAGACCGTCGGGCCGGTGAAAGCCTGCCTGGACGAATGGAAGAAAACCCTGCAGAAAGCGGAGCCGGATGAGAAAACGCTCACGGACTTTATCGGCAGACTGCAGGCTGCCGCGGACGGGCTGAAGTTCCGTACCGCAAAAATCCCGCAGATCTATATCACAACAACAGACGGCGTCGGGCGCAGCCTGCGCAGAAGCATGGGCTATGTCACCGGACAGTTCGATGTTGTCGAGCCGGACGGAAAGGTCACGGGCGGCAGCGGACAGATCAAGGTGCGCGGCAATTCGACCGCGCTGGTTCTCAGAAAGCCGTATACGATCAAATTTGACGAAAAGAAGGATGTTCTGAAGATGGGCAAGGCGAAGAAATGGGCCCTGCTCGCAAATGCCTTTGATCCGACCATGATGCGGAACTGCATCGCCTTTACGCTTGCGGAGAAGCTCGGATTCGCGTTCTCGTCGCAGCGCTGCTATGCCGAGCTCTATCTCGACGGCTCCTACCGCGGATGCTATGAGATCTATGAGCCGGTCGAGGTCGACAAGCAGCGCGTGAATATCAGCAAGGACTGGAAGGAGCGCGAGTTCCTGATCGAGTATGAGGATAACCGCGAAAAGGAAGGCGTGACCTATTTCAATATCACGAGCCACCCGAAATACCGGTTTGCGGTCGAATATCCGGAGGTGCCGACCGCGGAGCAGCTTGCCTATATTCAGGAGACGACGGACAGCTGCTACGAAGTGCTGCGAACATCGGATTACGAGCAGATCCAGGCGCTGATCGACACGGAATCCTTCGCAAAGCTCTATCTGCTCAACGAATTCATGAAGACGCTCGATTTCGGCATGAGCTCGGTCTTCTTCTACTGGAAGGGCGGCAGGCTCTATGCCGGTCCGCCGTGGGATTTCGACCTCTCTGCCGGGAACGGCGATCCCGAAACGCATCCCAGCTATGCTTCCAAGATCACGACGGACGGCATTCACGCGGGCAATCAGCACTTCATGCGCCGCCTGCTCATGGTGCCGGAATTCCGTGAGGAGGTCACCGCGCTGTATCAGAAGCATTATGCGGACTTTGAGCAGATCTATGAGCCCGGCGGGCTGATGGATCAGATCTATGAAGAATACATCGATGTTTTTCTGCACACGCATGAGGTGTGGGGCGGCATTCAGCGGATATACGCAAACTATATGCGGCTTGCCGATCCGACCTATGAGGAGAATATGGAATTCCTGCGCGGATGGCTGCTCGCAAGAAACGCGTGGCTGTCCGGCTATTACGACATTTTCGGAAAACCGGAGGCGCCGGTCGAGGGCGATGTGGATGAAAACGGCGCGCTGACGATCTCTGATGCCGTGCTGCTTTCGCGGATCATCGCGGAGGTTCCGGAAACGACTGTCCCTGACGGGATCGGCGTGACCGGAGACCTCAACGGGGACGGCATGCTGACAGCGTATGATCTGCAGCTGGAGCTCACACTGCTGAATGCTCTGCCTGCTTGACTTTTTCCGGAAAAAAGGCTATAATAGAACGGTACACAGCGTAATCAGAAATCGGAAAGGCGGTTTATCCTTATGCAGAACACTGCAAAATCCATGGAACAGCTCGTGGCGCTCTGTCAGGGCAGAGGCTTTGTCTACGCAGGCTCCGAGATCTACGGCGGCCTCGCGAACACATGGGACTACGGCCCTCTGGGCGTTGAGCTGAAAAACAATATCAAGAAGGCTTGGTGGCATTTCTTTGTGCAGGCCAATCCGCACAATGTCGGACTGGACAGCGCCATCCTCATGAACCCGCAGACATGGGTCGCTTCCGGCCATATCGGCGGCTTCTCCGATCCGCTCATGGACTGCAAGGAGTGCAAGACGCGTCACCGCGCCGACAACCTCATTGAGGATTATGACGGCACGAATGTCGCGGGCTGGAGCAACGAGCAGATGCTTCAGTACATCCGTGAGAAGGGCATCACCTGCCCGAACTGCGGAAAGGCGAATTTCACCGATATCCGGCAGTTCAACCTGATGTTCAAGACCTTCCAGGGTGTTACCGAGGATTCCAAGTCGGAGCTGTATCTCCGTCCGGAGACCGCGCAGGGCATCTTTGTCAACTTCCAGAACATCCAGCGCACGACGAGAAGAAAGGTGCCGTTCGGCGTCGGCCAGATCGGCAAATCCTTCCGCAACGAGATCACGCCGGGCAACTTCATTTTCCGTGTCCGCGAGTTTGAGCAGATGGAGCTGGAGTTCTTCTGCAAGCCGGGCACTGATCTTGAGTGGTTCCAGTACTGGAGAACATACTGCAAGAACTTCCTGCTGAAGATCGGCCTCAAGGACGAGAATCTCCGTCTGCGCGATCATTCGCCGGAGGAGCTCTGCTTCTATTCCAAGGCGACGACTGACTTTGAGTATCTGTTCCCGTTCGGCTGGGGCGAGCTCTGGGGCGTCGCGGACCGCACCGATTACGACCTGACGCAGCACAGCAAGGTCTCCGGCAAAACGCTTGATTATTTCGATCCCGAGACGAATGAAAAGTACATCCCGTATGTCATCGAGCCGTCGCTCGGTGTGGAGAGACTGTTCCTTTCCGTGCTGACCGAGGCCTATGACGAGGAAAAGCTGACGGACGACAAGGGCAAGGAGGATGTCGGCACGGTGCTGCGCGTCCACCCGATGCTCGCGCCCTTCAAGTGTGCGGTTCTGCCTCTTTCCAAGAAGCTCTCCGAGCCGGCGCGTGAGGTTTACGCGATGCTGTCTGAGCATTTTATGGTTGACTTTGACGATACGGGTTCTATCGGCAAGCGTTATCGCCGTGAGGATGAGATCGGCACACCGTTCTGCATCACCTATGATTTTGACACAGCTGAAAAGGATCAGTGCGTGACGGTCCGCGACCGCGACACGATGGAGCAGGTCCGCATTCCGATCACGGAGCTGCTCTCCTATCTGACAGACAAGCTGCATTATTGATGAAGAAGCGAAAGCCCCTGCCGTCAGGCGGGGGCTTTCGTCTGAGGTATCGCTCCGCGATGATCAATAATGGGGCGCTGCCCCATACCCCGCTCAAGGGACGGATGTCCCTTGAGAATCCCGTTATGAGGACAGAAAAGCCCCCGCTGTCAGGCGGGGGCAATCTTTTGTGCGCTCAAAATGTAAGTTTCGGTCAAGCCTTTTCAAAGGCTTTCAGAAGCCCGGAGAGTTTCTGTTTGTCGCTTTTCGGCACGGATCACGCCTCTGTTACGGCGAGGTCCTTGCGGACGGAGTACCGGATGCTGTTGCCGTGAACTGTGCCATCGGCGCGGGACTGATCCACACATGATCATGCCGGACGTTGTCAGGCAGTGTCACCTGGATCATCTGGTTGAAGAGACCGCCGCCCTGCGGGATCGTTGCGGTCATCATGTCGGCGGTGGCCCGGATATCCGAGACAGAAGCCATGATGTCAGCGACCTCAGCCGCGTCACCGATGATGCTGACCTTGGTGTATCCGTTTTCGATCGTGCAGCCCGACGGCGCGTTGAGAACCGTGATGGTGTTGTTGGGGATATTGAAGGATCCGGTGGTGAGATCGGTGTTATCAAACGACACGGAGACGGAATCGATGTTGGACAGATTCTCGTTGCCCTCCAGCATATTGATGTCGATGCTTTTTCGCCATTTGGATCCGAGCTTCATATCATAGAGCGAAAGCGAGCCGATTTCCAGTGCGTCATAGGTGTCCAGAACAGCCTTGTTTTCGGGCAGAGAGGTTTTGATCTTGATGAACAGCTTCTCGTCGTTGTCTTCGGTCAGTTCCGCCAGTTTATAGGCGCGGTCGGTATGGATCCGCACTTTATTCAGCAGCCAGTCCGTGTCAAAGCCGGCCGGATAATTCTTGTCCAGCGTCAGCGTCACAGGCAGCTTCTTGATGTAGTAGACCGGCACCGTGACATCAAACTGCGCCTGTACCTTGAGTCCTTCCTTGCTGACGGAATTGCCGTCCGTGCCGATCAGGTCAAAATCGCTGCAGCCGGTGAAGGTCTTTTCCTTGTAGAGCTTCTCCTGCTCGTTCAGCCGGACGCGGATGTTGTCAAGCTTCTGCAGTGTCGTGGAAGGGCCTGTGACGGAAACGGTATTCGGTGTCGCCGTGATGTTGTCCGTGTCGATGATCGTTTCATCGGAGCCGGACAGATTCGTGATGACCTCCTTGACCGGCAGCTTGACGCTGATGATCTTGTCCATCTGCACATCCGCCGTGCTGACGGAAAGCTCCGCGCTGCGGAGGACCGTGCCGTTCTTCCGGCGCAGACGGATGGGAAGCGTCTGGATCTGATAGCCGCTTGTGTCGGTCACGCCGGAATCAAAGTCGATATAGGCTTCAAGATCGCCCTTGGAGAGACCGCCGATATCGGTACGGCTCCCCGAAAGCTCCGCGTTTACGGTCAGCTCGCCGGTCGCGGGAGAAAGGGCAGTCAGCTTGAAGACCTCAGCCTTTGTGCCGGCAGTCTCCACGATCACCGGAATGTCATTGAACCGGACGGAATAGCCGGAGCCGGAGGCGATATATGCCCACAGGAACGCCGCGATGAACAGCGAAGCGATCATCAGCAGCAGGTCGGAGCGTGTCGGCCTGTGCAGCCAGCCGGGCTTTTTCAGAAAAGTCTTTCGTTTTGTCTGTTCCATGCCTCAGCCCTCCTTTGCCGATTCTGAGACGGACGGAGAACCATTCCCTTCCTGAGCGGGCTGTCCGGATGCTTTGCCGGCACCCTCCTGATGCTTTCCGCGGCGCTTCTGCTTCAGGAACGGCAGACGGAAATTACCGCCGCCCCACGCGGAATCCTTTTCGTCGGGAATCAGCGTTTCGGTCAGGAGGTGCTCCAGCGAACTGCGCGTGAAATTCCGTTTGATGCTGCCGTCCTGTGCGACCGAGATCTGCCCGGTCTCCTCAGAGACCACGATGACCATTGCGTCGGAGTTCTCGCTCATGCCGATGGCGGCACGGTGGCGGGAGCCTAGATGCTTGTCGATCAGCTCCTCCTTCTGCGGCTTGGGCAGAAAGCAGGCGGCCGCCCAGATGATGCCGTCACGCATGATGACCGCGCCGTCGTGCAGCGGGGTTTTCGGATAAAAGATGTTGCCGAACAGCTGAATCGTCGGCTGTGCCTTCATGACAACGCCGTTCAGGATATGCTCGCCGAGCTTCGTGCTGCGCTCAATGACGATCAGCGCGCCGGTGTTCGTGCGGGAGAGCTGCTCTGTCGCCTCACAGATCACGGGGATCGCGTACCGCCACCGCTCCGTCACGGATTCGTCCGTGCCGAAGGTCATGCGGGAGAAGCGGAAGGTCGTCTGGCCGAACTTTTCCAGCGCACGCCGGAGCTCGGGCTGGAACAGCACGATGATCGCGATCAGTCCGGCATTCAGTACAAGGCTTGTGATGAACGCGATGGATTTGAGCCCGATGAAATTGCTGATGACCTGAACCAGGAAGAGCAGCCCGATGCCCTTCAGAAGCTGGACCGCACGCGTCTCGCGCACGAGCTTCAGAAGCAGATAGACCAGATAAGACAGCAGCAGGATATCCACAATGTCCACCGGCCGGACAGATTTCATGACATTCAGCAGAATCTGCAGTCCGTTGCGGATGAAATCCGGCATCGCCTGCACCTCCCTTCGGTGTGATTTTTCGTTTCTCTGTTATCTGACAGTCCATACAGTGCCAATTTATAGTATAACACATTCAGCCGCGAATTGCAACCGCCTGCGCAAATTTCGGCGTTTTTTCCGATTCCTGCGCCCGTTCTTCGTCAGTTTTCACATGAATCTGCGTAATTTCCGCGAAAAGCGCTTTTCGGCCGTGCCGGAATACCGGAACCGAATTCCGCGTTACCCGTTGACATTTCCCGCCGGATGTAGTACAATATAAAGTGCGATACTGCGTTTAACAATACCGGACAGGGAGGATTATCATGGAAATCTACAACGGCTGGCTGATCGTCAACAGCTACTACAACCCGGCGAAATTCCACGCGCTCTACAAGGTGCTGGAGGAATCCGCACAGAAGGCGGGCCTCCGCTTCTCCAAGTGGACCTCTGACCAGCGCCCGACCGTAATCGGCAGCAAGGCCAAGGAACCGATGCCTGCCTTCGTGCTCTTCTGGGACAAGGACATCCAGCTTGCGCACGCGATGGAGCTTTCCGGCCTGCGGCTGTTCAACAGCGCAGAGGCGATCACGCTTGCCGATGACAAGATCGAGACCGCGCTGAAGCTCGCCGCTGCCGGCATTCCGATCCCCGACACGATCCCCGCGCCGACCTGCTTCCCCGGCTGCCGCCGCAATCCGGCATCCGCAGAGGAGGCCGCCAGACTGCTTGGCTGGCCCCTCGTCATCAAGGAGAATAAGGGCAGCTTCGGCCAGCAGGTCTATCTCGCGAACAACAAGGCTGAGGCGGAGCGCATCCTCATCCACATCGGTGAGCATGACTGCCTGTTCCAGCGCTTCATCGCCCCCAGCAAGGGCAGAGACATCCGCGTCAATGTCGTCGGCGGCAAGGTCGTCTGCGCAATGGAGCGCCGTGCGGGCTCTCCGGTCGAATTCCGCTCCAATATCGGCGCGGGCGGTTCCGCGACAGTCTACCAGCTCTCCCCGCTGGAGGAGAAGCTCGCGATCGACGCGGCCAACGCGCTCGGCCTTGATTTTGCCGGCGTGGATATCCTGATCGGAAGAGAGGATAATGAGCGCTATGTCTGCGAGGTCAACTCCAACCCGCAGCTTCAGAGCACGATCGACACCTGCGGCATCAATCCCGCAACGAATATCATGTGGCATATCCGCAGCAGCATCAAGAACACTGCCGCGCCGGTCGCCACAGTGCCCGATCCGGTCACGGAATGAGCGCGTACAGCGGTCTGCTCTGTTACAGTCAGGCGGATGTTCCGCGCAATCAGTGGTTTATCAGCGCGCTGCAGCGCTATGCAGAGCCGGAGGGACTGTCTCTCCGGCTCTGCCTTGCGCAGGAGGGGATTCCCGCCGGCTTTCGCCCTGATTTTGTGCTGAACCGGAGCAGAAACGCGCAGATCGCGGAATACTGTGAGGAAACACTCGGGATTCCCGTATTCAACAGCGGAGATGTCACGCGCATCACGAATGACAAATACCGGACACACTGCTTTCTGCGGTCAGCCGGTCTGCCGACGGCGGAAACATGGTGTGTTTCGGCGGATGAACCGCTGCCCGTGCTCCCGATGCCGCTTGTCGCGAAACCTGCGGACGGCCACGGCGGCGCAGGCGTCACATGGCTTGCCGATGAACAGGCGCTGGCGGCATACGCCGCTTCCGCAAAGCGTCCGTTTCTGCTGCAGGAGCCGATGGTCACAGGCTGGGATATGCGGCTCTATGTGCTGAACGGGGAATGTCTCGCGGCGGTGCTGCGTACATCACAGACAGACTTCCGCAGCAATTTTTCGCTGGGCGGTCACGCGGAATCCGTCACGCCGGATGCGGAGGCGCTTCAGCTGCTCCGCCGTGTGCAGGAGATCCTGCCGCTGGATTTTGCCGGCGTTGATCTGCTGCGCCGTCCCGGCGGCGGCTATGTCATCGGCGAGATCGAGGACGCGGTCGGCTGCCGGATGCTCTATGAACTGACGGATATTGACGCCGCAAAGGAACATATCCGAACGGCTGCCGGGATTCTGGCCGGCAGGATCACAAGGGGGAACAGTACCTGATGAAACGTAGAAGATTCTTGAGCGCACTGCTGGTGCTTTACACGGGCTGCGCAGCATTCGGCCGACTGCCGGAGCTGCCGCAGCGGCAGACAGCCCTGACCGTCTGCGCGGCGGAGCAGAAGCCTGAGAAAACCGTTTCCGAGGAGGAAACCGCCGTCACGGAAACGGGTACGACAGCGGCTGCCGTCACAACGGAAACGACTGTCACCACAGCGGAAACGGAAGCGGAAACCGCAGCGGATACGACCACAACCACCACTGCGAAAACAAGCGCTTCTTCCACGAAAAAAACGACCGCTTCAAGCAAATCAACGACCAGTACCACCACTACGACCACGACTGCGAAAACAAGTGCTTCTTCTACAAAGAAAACAACTTCGACAAGCAAATCGACGACCAGCACCACCACTACGGCCACGACTGCGAAAACAAGCGCGTCTTCCACAAAGAAAACAACGGTCTCCACAACGGCCGCTTCCGTCACAACGGTCACGGAAGCCGTGTCGGCGCTCAGCTCTGAGAGCACAACGGAATCCGTGCCGGAGCCGACGCTGATCCCGATGCTCAAAAGCAGCTTCCCAGGCGGAACGACCGAACTGAAGCTCTGGCTCAGCAACAATCCCGGCGTAGAGGCGATCGGATTATCTGTCAGTCTGCCGGAAGTGCTCGCGCCCCGGATACAGACGGATAAGAGCGTGGAGCTGACAGCTGGCGCGCTGACGGGCAGCCTGCTCTGCGTTTACAACGCGCCGCAGAACTGCATTGCGATTGATTACATCAGCGGCGGCAGCACGCCGGCAGAACCGCTGCTCCTCACGATCCCGCTTGACATTTCAGCGGAGGCTGAGGCCGGAAAGACCTACACCGGCAGTCTGACGCTGGACTGTGTTGAGCTGTACGGCGGCGTGCAGCTGGATGAAGGCACGCTGAAGCTCCGGTTCACGCCGATCGAACCGCTCCGGCGCACACTGCCCGAAACGCTGGTTATGCGCAAGCAGGACGACACGGTTCTGCTGGAGCTTTCGCCCGCACCGCCGGAGGGCTCCTGCACCTTTGAAAGCAGCGATCCGGACATCGTTTCCGTGGATGAAAACGGTCTGCTGACCGCGCTGCGCTCCGGCACGGCGGTCATCACGGTCCGCTGCGAAACACTGGTCTACGAATGCATCGTGACATCCTCGCTCAAGCGCAGCGTGCTGCCCAAGCAGCCGGTTCTGACCGATGCGAAGGACAGTATACAGCTTTCGCTTTCGCCGGTTCCGTACAGCGAGGTTGTCTGGAAAAGCTCGGACAAATCTGTGGCGACGGTCGATCCGGACGGCACGGTACACGCGGTTGACAACGGCACGGCAAAGATCACGGCGGAATGTGAGGGGCTGAATTACAGCACGGAGGTGACCGTGCAGCTTGCCCCGTCGCTCGATGCGGACAGCATCACAGGAAAGGGAATCGGCGATCAGCGTCAGCTGAAAGTTCTGCACATTTCTGCAGATACAGCGGTCACATGGGAGAGCAGCGCGCCGGAGACTGTATCCGTCGATGAAAACGGCCTTGTGACTTTCATTGCATTCGGCAGTGCGGAGATCACCGCGGTCATCGGAGATGTGCGGCTGATCTGCGCGGCGGAGAATCCGGAATACCTGCTCGGCGATGTGGACGGCGACGGCACCATCACGGCCTTTGACGCGATGATGGTATTGCGCGGCTTCAATGAGATCACGGCTGATCTGGAACCGGAGGAGCGCACGCTGACGCCGCTGCAGGAGACGATCGGTGATGTGGACGGCGACGGCGCGCTGACCGGCTTTGACGCGGTTTGCATTCTTCGTTATTTCAACCTCAGGGAGAACGCAGGCATTGAGGATACCACATGGGAGGATGTGCTTCCTCCTGACAGTCCCCGCAGATCATCATAAACAGCGAACCCCCGCAGACTGTAAAGCCTGCGGGGGATTTTGCATCTTTTCGCTTATACGATCCTGTAGGTCTTGGAAACAGAGCTGCCGGCGTATTCGCCGATGCCCTTTACGGTTACGGTCGCGGTGCCTCTGTTCACATTGTTCTTGTAAACAAGCACGAAGTCCCGTTCGTAAACCAGTCTGGTATTACCGGAATACACCTTGAGATAATTGCCGACCTTGATTGCCTTGCCCTTGTAATGGAACGCGTCGTATTTCAGTTCCACACTGCTGATCTTGTTGAGCTTCAGAACTGATATACCGCTCCATGCGGCATATTTTCTGCTGCCGGTGCTTGTGAGCGTGAAGGAGCGGACACGAACGCACCATGATTCGCCGGACTTCGGGTAGGTCACAAGATCGCAGTACAGTTTGCCGTTTGTGACGGATGTGCTGTGCAGGGTGTCGCCGGTGAAGCTGCTGTTTTTGCAGTACTGCACCTGATAACCGTCCGCGCCGAAAACCTTGTTCCATTCAATGTGGAGCTTCCCGTCTTTCGTGCTGAGTGCGGGTGCGATCGAATAGGTTTTTGTGACGGAAGAACCCGCATACTTTCCGGTACCCTTGACGGTGACCTTTGCCGTGTTCTTGCCGCAGTTCACAT
>JAGDBX010000112.1 GCA_018110935.1 Oscillospiraceae bacterium | reverse complement strand
GAAAAAGCTCGACCAAAACTTTTATTATTAGAAAGCCCCCGCCTGACGGCGGGGGCTTTGCTGTTCTCAAAATTGGATTCTCAAGGGACACTGTCCCTTGAGCGGGGCTTGGGACGGAGCTCCATTCAAAATCATCGCGGAGCGATACCTTCTTCGACAGACTGACGCCCCGCCTTGCGGCGGCGGCGAACCGCCGGCTTCCACGCGTCATAAGCGGCGCAGTACTGCGCGTAAACACGGCCGGCAAGCTCCGGTGTGCAGCGTTCCGCGTAAACAGTCTGCTCCACATCATCCGCCATCACGGAAAGATCCATGTTCAGAAACGCGCCGGATTCCGCGCAGAGCTCCCGCACCGTCAGGGCCGGATCAGCCTTCCACTGCTTCCGCAGCCTTGCAAACGCTTCCTGTACTGCCTGCGGACTGCGCGCTCTGCGGAACCGCCGCCGGAAAAGCTTTTCCCGCAGCATCGGGATGAACCACACAACTGCCGCGACCGCGATCAGCGCCGCCGCCAGAAGCACTATGCCCCAGATCTGCAGTGATGAGATGATATTGCTCTGCGCCGCGGCCATGGGTGTCTCCGTGCTTCCGGCAGTCGGATCAAACGGCATCCAGCCGAAGCCGGCGACATAGATCTCCGCGAATGCGTGTCCGTGCTCAGTGGAGACGATATAGTTCCAGTCGCTTGTCAGCCTGTCGTATTGCTGCGACATCGAATAGCCTTCCACATAACGGGCGGGCAGACCGACGGCGCGGCAGAGCTCGACCATCGAGCCGGCGAACTGATAGCAGACACCGGTTTTGTGTCCGAGAAGGAAGGTCTCTGTGCTGTCCTCTGGGCCCTTTCTGAATTCCATCGAATAGGTGAAACCGCCGAACTTCAGATATTTCCAGATCGCGTTTGCCTTCTCGTAATCGCTGCTGAGCCCCTGTGTCAGCTCCTGCGCGAGTGCGCGCACGCCTTCGGGTGTTTCGGAGATAACGGATCCGGCAAATTCCGCCGCGCTGCTCAGCGACCGCACTGCCGACCGTATGACCTCCGCTCTGAACGGCTGTTCGTAGCGTTCGCTCTCGGTGATGTTCAGCACATCCTCGAGGAGCAGCGCCCATTTTTCGGTGTCCAGCTGTTCCGCCAGCAGCCGGACCTGTTCCGCGTTTGCGATCGTCGGGCTGACATAGTGCTCGCTGAAGCGTTCGCCGTACCGCACAACATTTCCGTACCGGAAAATGACGCCGCTGTAGTTCTGATAGAGCGGATCTCTCACGAGCATATCGTATGCCGCGAACGGCGCGGCCATGACGGCCGGGTTCGGGCCGGCGGCTTCCAGCGTGAGCTCCTTTTCATAGTCAGACAGGATGATCCGCGGCGCTCCGGCAAATGCAGTCAGCCCCCATTTCTGCGCAAGCTCGGGATGCTCCGTCAGAACATCATGCAGCACCGCGTTCAGATCGTTCGGGCGCGGCTCCGGCGCTATGCTCGTGAAGCCGGAATACCACGGGGCGCTCTCTGCAAGGCCGTAATTTGCGTTGCGGGACGGCTGCTGATCGTATGCGGAGGAGGTCCATGAATCTGTATCGTAATGATAATTGGTCAGCGTGCGGATACGCAGATTGAGCGGCTCTTCCGCCAGTGCGTAGTAGAGCGGGCGCCGGATCGGCGTCTGTGCGTAGCTGCCGCCGTCGGAATCATCCGCAAAGCCGCTGATCGCGTTCATCAGATAATCCGTGATCGAGGCCATGTTGATCAGTGATTCCACGGCACGGCGGTCCGCTTCGACCTTCGGCTTCGGGATCACCAGAACGGTGATGCACGCCGCTGCAAGGAACACGGCCGCGGAGCGCAGGAATCTGCCGTCCAGCAGCTCCGGCCGGATGCCGTAGTAAGGGGATTTGCGCGACGGCGCAGAGAGCGTTTCGCCGCCCTTTTCCGTGATCGGTGCGGTCACGGCGGGCTCCTCCGCCCGCGCCTGCCGGCAGTAGATCATCACGGCAAAATAGAACGCAAAGAGCAAAATGATGCACGGAACGGGCATCGTCTCGTTTTCCTTCGCATAGATCTCAAACGGAAAGAGCATGATGACGAAGGACATCAGCACACGGTAGCGGACATAAGTAAAATAATAGGTGATCGAGCCGATGAAATAGGAAAACATCAGAAACAGCGCCGCCGTGTAGCCGGCATAGGCCGAGGTGAGAACCGACTGCGGCGTCATGAACCAGACCAGAAAATTGATCTGCTGCGTCGTCTCCTCCGGACCGAACACCGGCTGATCGAAGCCCATGCGGATGAGCCAGCCGGCGGACGCGATCACGCAGACGCCGATCACAATATAGAGCACGCCGCCGATCAGCTGATGACGCTTGACAAAGTCAAAGAACCGGAACAGCCCCGCCTGCAGCAGCAGTGACGCGGCGATCCAGAGTACCGTCAGGGACGGCGCGTAATGCCAGAAAATGCTGACCATGATCATCACGGCGTAATACATCGGCAGACGCCTTGCCTGCAGCAGCCACCGTATGACCGCATTGCCGCGGAGCAGGCCGGCGCCGCGCTGCAGGACCCCGGTTTTCATCATTCCGGCCCCTCCTTTCTGAAATCTGAAATGCCCGCCGGCGAAAGCGCGGGAATGATCCTTGATCCCGTCACGAAACGCCGTCCATGG
>JAGDBX010000111.1 GCA_018110935.1 Oscillospiraceae bacterium | reverse complement strand
TTCAGGCCGTTAAATCCTTAGTTCATTACGATCACTCGCAATTACTTCTCTTGCGCTTTTTCGTCTCGCCTCGACGTGTACCTTTCTCCCCCTCCGCTTTCGCTTCAGGTTCCTTTAGGTACGGAATCTCAAGGGTTCTTCATTTCGCATTGTTCAATTTTCAAGGTGCTGTGTCTGAGCCTCTTTCAAGGCGTCAGCCTGTTTATTATAACACATCTTCAAGCATTTGTCAAGCCCTTTTCAAAACTTTTTTGAAAATTTCTTGATTTCTTTTTTTGAAGTGTGCCGCCGTCTTCGCGACAGCTTGTTTATTATAGCACAGACCGGAGAAAAAGTCAAGTAGAACAAACTAACGCATTTTCATTGATTTCTATACATTTTGCACATCACACGGAAAAGGAGCGCCCGCAATCGCAGGTGCTCCTTCTGACATTTTTCTTATCCGGCGAAAACAGCTTATTTTACAAGCTTCACCGCAGCCCAGCCGGCACTCTGTCCGACCTCTTCCACGCGAAGACCGACTTCCGTCATCGCGGCTTTCACTTCGTCAAGGCGCTCGTCAATGATGCCGGACAGCAGCAGCGTGCCGCCGGACCGCAGATACTTCACAAACAGTTCGCGCATGGCGATCAGGATATCAGAAACGATGTTCGCGCAGACGACATCCCAGCCGGTGCCGAACGACGCCGCGAGAGAGTCATCCTCCAGAATGTTGCCGCAGAATGTCTCATAGTCTTTCGGCGAAATGCCGTTGCGGACCGCGTTTTCGAGTGCGGATTCCGCCGCGTTCTGCTCAATGTCGATCGCTTTGGCACTGCCCGCGCCGAGCAGCATTGCGCCGATCGACAGGATTCCGCTGCCGCAGCCGATGTCCAGCACCTTTGCGCCGGGCGTGACACAGCTTTCCAGCATGGCAAGGCAGAGACGGGTGGTGTCGTGCTGACCGGTGCCGAAGCTGGAGCCCGGATCAATATGCAGTGCCGTGCGGCCGGCAGGAACAGGCTCGTCTACCCATGTCGGCGTTACCCAGAGGCGCTCGCCGACCGGAAGCGGGCGGAAATACTGCTTCCAGTTGTTCGCCCAGTCCTCCTCGCTGACGCCCTTGCTTGATACGGCAAGTGTACCGAAATCAGCGGCGTCTGAACGCTGCTTCAGGGTACTCACCAGGCCGCGGAGCGCCGTCATCTGCTCGGCGCCCTGTGCATTTTCCGGCACATAGACCGTCACGCGGGGCGCGCCCTCTGTCAGCGACTCCATCAGTCCCTCTTCCAGATAGTCCCAGTGCCCCGCTCTGCCGGCCATCAGCTCGTCAAAATCGTCGGGATCGTAGATCGCAAAGCCCTTGAAGCCAATGTCCGTCAGCATCGCGCAGAGAATATCCAGTCCGGCCTTTGCCGTCTCGATCGAAACCTCTGTCCAGTTCACTGCGCGTTCCCCTTTCCCAGTGCGAGGATCGCGTCCGCGGCAGGCTTCAGCCAGTCGCCCTCAAAGAGCTCGACCATGCCCTTGTCGCAGGCGGCGGCGAGCTTCGGATCCATCGGGATGCGGCCGAGCACCGGCAGATTGTGTGCCGCGGCGATCTCCGGCAGGCGGCTGACGCCGAAGACCGGGATCTCTTTGCCGCAGTCGGGGCAGACCGCATAGCTCATATTCTCGACGATGCCGAGGATCGGAATATTCATGGTTTCCGCCATTTTGACGGCCTTTTCAACGATCATGGAGACCAGCTCCTGCGGGGTGGTGACGATGAGGATGCCGTCCACGGGGATGCTCTGGAAGACAGTCAGCGGCACATCGCCCGTCCCCGGAGGCATATCGACAAACAGGAACTCGTTATCGCCCCAGATGACATCCGTCCAGAACTGCTTGACCGCGCCGGCGATGACCGGTCCGCGCCAGATAACGGGATCGGACGGGTTTTCGAGCAGCAGATTGACGCTCATGAGATCGGTGCCGAGCTTTGAACGCACCGGATAAATGCCCTGATCGTCCGCCTCCGCGCGCGCCGTGACGCCGAACATTTTCGGGACGGACGGGCCGGTGATGTCCGCGTCAAGAATACCGACCGTGTGTCCCTCACGGCGGACGGAAACCGCCGTCAGTGCTGTGACCAGCGACTTTCCGACGCCGCCCTTGCCGCTGACGACCGCAATGACCTTGCCGATTTTGCTCAGCGCATGGGGCTTTTCATGCAGGTCGGCGGGCTGTCTGGACGCGCACGCCTCTCCGCAGGTTGAACAGTCATGTGTACATTCGCTCATTTTGATATGCTCCTTTATCCGAATGAAATCTGATGCATTTCGCACTGTTTCCAAGTATACCACAGATTCGGTGTTCTGTCAATCGGAAACGCACGCAAAAAAACAGGACGGCAACGGAATGCCGTCCTGTCTGTGTGTCAGCGTTCAGCTGTCTGATTCAGAGGAATCAGTGCTTTCTGCGGATCGCGTATGCTGCGCCTGCGGCAGTCAGCAGACCTGTGATTGCCAGAGCCGCACCGGTCTCGCCGGTCTTCGGACCCGGAACATCGCTGCCGCTGCTGCCGCTGCTGCCGTTGGAGGTACCGGCGGTCGTGCCGCTCTCGGAACCGGAAACGGTGGTCGCGGTCTCGGTGTCGGTTTCAGTCTCAGTGGTCGAGGTGGAGGATTTCGTGGTGGTGGAGCCGGGATCCTCGGTGACGATGGCGGGTTCCCCGGTGACACAGTCACTGCCTTCACGGATCATGATCCAGCCGTGATCCATCACATAGCCGAGTGCCGCGCCGATCTCATCAGCGAACTGCGTCGGTTTTTCTGCGCCGGCGGAGTTCATCAGCTTCATCTCGTAGGTGTCGCCGGGCTGAGCGTCATCCGGAACCTTGATGTCGATCCTGTAGAGCAGGCCGCTCACTGTCTTGTCGGAGCCGGAGCTGGAGCAGGAGAAGGCGATGATGTGCTTGGTCGGGTTATAGTTCAGGATGCCGTTCGGGGTGGAAGCCTCACCGAGTGAATAGCTGGAAGCGGAAATGTCAGTGCCGCTTGCGCCGACAACCGTCAGTCTCTCATCAAAAATGAGCGGAAGACCGAGTGCTGCGTAGCCGGGGTTGTCCTTCAGATAAACCTCATAGGAAATGGTTTCGCCCGGATCCGCGTAGACTTCCTGTGCCTCAAATGTGGCAGAGCCGGCTGCGGATGCGGACAGGACTGCGCTCACGGACAGAGCAGCAGCGCTGCAGAACAGTGCGGCAGCCTTCCTGAACATGGAAATGCTCATGTGTTTCAACCCTTTCTTTTTCATATAAGCAATGCCCCGAAGAGCATTGCTGCCGGAAAAACCGGCACACGGGATCGCTCCCGCGAGGGAGATCTTATTTCAAGTATACCACAGATCCGGTGTTCTGTCAATCGGAAACACACGCAAAAAAACAGGACGGCACCGGAATGCCGTCCTGTCTGTGTATCAGCGTTCAGCTATCTGATTCAGAGGAATCAGTGCTTTCTGCGGATTGCGTATGCTGCGCCAGCAGCAGTCAGCAGACCTGCGATTGCCAGAGCCGCACCGGTCTCACCGGTCTTCGGGCCCGGAACATCGCTGCCGCCGTTGCCGTTGGAGGTGCTGTCGGTTGCGCCGCCCTCAGAGCCGGAAACGGTGGTCGTGGTCTCGGTGTTGGTATCGGTGTCGCCGGACTCAGTGGTGGAGGTGGTGCCGGGATCTTCGCTTACAGTAGTAGTAGTGGTGGTGACGGTGGTTTCGCTCTCGGTAGTGGTGGTGGTGATTTCCTTAATCTTGATCCAGCCGTGATCCATCACATAGCCGAGCGCTGCGCTGTTCTCGTCAACGAACTGCTTCGGCTTCGCTTCGCCGTCGGAGTTCATCAGCTTCATCTCGAAGGTGTCGCCGGGCTGAGCGTCATCCGGAACCTTGATGTCGACCTTGTAGAGCAGACCGCTCTCATTCTTGTTGGAGCCGCTGCTGGAGCTGGAATATGCGATGATGTGCTTCGAGCCGTTGTAGTTCAGAATGCCGTTCGGGTTGGAAGCCTCGCCGAGCGCATAGCTGGAAGTGGAAATGTCAGTGCCGTTTGCGCCGACAACCGTCAGTCTCTCATCAAAAACGAGCGGGAGACCCAGTGCTGCGTAGCCGGGGTTGTCCTTCAGGTAAACCTCATAGTGAACGGTTTCGCCCGGATCCGCGTAGACTTCCTGTGCCTCAAATGTGGCAGAGCCGGCTGCGGATGCGGACAGGACTGCGCTCATGGACAGAGCAGCAGCAGCGCTGCAGAACAGTGCAGCAGCCTTCTTGATAATGGAAATGCTCATGTGTTTCAATCCTTTCTGTTTTCGTAAAATCAATGCCCCGAAGAGCATTGTTACCGTATGGCTGCCGGAATGATCCGGCACACGGGATCGCTCCCGCGATGGAGATCCTTCTCGCCGCACGCCTGCCTGACACGGGCGGGCATTGATCCGGATGATATATGATTATTCTATCACAAAATCCGGATTTGGTCAAGCGGTCCGGCACGATTTGAGCACCAATTTTATGCATGACTTTGAACGGATTTTTGTGAATAACCAACAAATATAAAGGTGTTTTTGCCGGAAACTGCCTGTTTCGGGCCTTTTTTCCGGAATGTTTTGCTTTTTCCGCGCGGAACAGGCGCGGAATCCGGCCTCAGGACTTCTTGAAACGCTGCTTCATGCGCAGGCTGTTGTCGAGAATCTGCTTGCGGATGCGCAGATGTTCGGGCGTGACCTCAAGCAGCTCATCCTCGCCCAGATATTCGAGGCAGTCCTCAAGGCTCATGTCCTTGGGCGGGATCAGACGGAGCGCGTCATCGCTGCCGCTGGCGCGGGTGTTCGTCAGATGCTTGCGCTTGCAGACATTGACGACGATATCCTCCGCCTTCGGCGAGCAGCCGACGACCATGCCCTCGTAGACATCCGTGCCGGCGCCGATGAACAGGCTGCCGCGCTCCTGCGCGTTGTAAAGGCCGTATGTGACAGCCTCGCCCGTCTCGTAGGAGATCAGCGAACCGACCGAGCGGTGCGGGATCTCGCCCTTGAACGGCGCGTAGCACTCAAAGACCGAGGACATGATGCCCTCGCCCTTGGTATCGGTGAGGAATTCGCTCTTGTAGCCGAACAGGCCGCGGGACGGGATCAGGAATTCCAGCCGCATCCGGCTGCCCTGCGGGTGCATCTCCTGCAGCTCCGCCTTGCGGGTGCCGAGCTTCTCCATGACCGCGCCGACCGCGCTCTCCGGCACATCAATGACCAGGCGCTCGACCGGCTCCTCGCGCTTGCCGTTCTCGGTGCGGAACAGCACACGGGGCGGCGAAACGGCGAGCTCATAGCCCTCGCGGCGCATCGTCTCGATCAGGATGGACAGGTGCATCTCGCCTCTGCCCGCCACAAGGAACGAATCCGTGCTGTCGGTGTCGGTCACGCGCAGCGAAACATCCTTGAGCAGCTCGCGGTAGAGCCGCTCACGCAGCTGGCGCGAAGTGACGAATTTGCCCTCCCTGCCGGCAAGCGGGCTGTCGTTGACAGAGAATGTCATTTCGACGGTCGGCTCGCTGATCTTGGTAAAGCTGATCGGCTCATAGCTGCCGGCCGCACAGATCGTGTCGCCGATGTTGATGCCCTCGATGCCCGACACCCAGACGATGTCGCCGACGGTCGCGGACTGCGTGGAGACGCGCTGGAGCTGTTCGATCTGCAGCAGCGTGACCAGCTTTGCGTTGACCGGCTTCTCATCGCTGTGCCAGTTGCCGACCTGCACCTGCTGGCCGACCTTCGCCGTACCGCGCACGATGCGGCCGATGCCGATTCTGCCGACATATTCGTTATAGTCGATCGAGGAAATGAGCATCTGCAGCGGCTCCTCGGGTTCGCCCTGCGGCGGCTCGATATAGTCAAGAATGGTGTCGAACAGCGGCTTCAAGTCCGTGCCCGGTTCATACTGCGAAATGGATGCCGTGCCCGCTCTGCCGGAGCAGAACAGCACCGGGCTTTCCAGCTGATCGTCGTTCGCGTCAAGGTCGAGCAGAAGCTCCAGAACCTCGTCGCCGATCTGATCCAGACGCGCATCCGGGCGGTCGATCTTGTTGACGACAATGATGATCTTCTGGCCCATTTCGAGCGCCTTGGAAAGCACGAACCGCGTCTGCGGCATCGGGCCCTCCGCCGCGTCGACCAGCAGCAGCACGCCGTCCACCATGTTCAGCACGCGCTCGACCTCGCCGGAAAAATCCGCGTGGCCGGGCGTGTCGATGATGTTGATCTTCACGCCGTTATACATGACGGATGTGTTCTTCGCGAGGATCGTGATGCCGCGCTCACGCTCAAGATCGTTGGAATCCATCACGCGCTCGGCAACGGACTGATTCTCGCGGAACGCGCCGCTCTGCTTCAGCATCTCATCAACCAGCGTCGTCTTGCCGTGGTCAACATGGGCGATGATCGCGATGTTTCTCAAGTCATTCCGGATCAAAGAAATTCCTCCTGTTAATTGATCAGAACCGGACAGTGCCGGTTGTTCGCATTCTCATAACCGCTCAGGCTTCCGAACCCATCTTCTCCTGCAGCGCGGCGATCTCGTCGTCAAACAGCTGAATGTCCGTATCGCCCGTCGAATTCATCACAAAGCGCCTGCCCTTGCGGAGCCAGTAGAGCGCTTCCTTGTAATCCTGCTTTGTGCCGACTCCCTCAGAAAAATGTTTCGAGAGCTGCAGCGAGATCAGCGTGTACGCGTGCAGCAGCCGCGAGAGGATCTCGTTGAAATCGCAGAAGCCCGGCCGCGTGTAGAATGTCCAGTAGGCACGCAGCGCCTTTTCGGTCTGCAGGCTCCACGCGAAGCACTGTTCGGAATCGGCATCGGGGCCTGAGCCCTCAAAGGCGTCCTTCCCCTGCCGGTAAGCAGCCGACATCGCAAAGCCGGCGAGCCATGAGCCGTGCTGCGCCGAACGGTCGAGCCAGTCAAAATACTTCTCATAATCCTGCTCCACGCCGTATCCGCAGCGGTACGCCTCCGCGATCAGGTATTCCGCGTCCTGCACGCCGCGTTCCGCGGCTCTGAGCAGCCAGCGGATCGCCTCTTCGTAATCCTGCTCCGCGCCGAGCGTGCCGAACCAGAAGCGCTCGCCGAGCTCCAGCATCGCACCAGCGTCACCGCGTTCCTCCGCGGAGGTGATCAGCTCCTCCTGCGGAATGGCCGCATAGGGGCGGTAGAGTGTGACGGGCAGCTTTTTCGGATCGCCGTCCTGCGGACGGAAGGTCACGCCGACTGCCGGAAGATAATTCGGTTTCATGAGATCCCCCTTTCGCTCAGTTCTTTTTTGCCAAAGTGCATTATAGCATCTTCGGGCGGCTTTGTCAAGCGGGGGCGGGCATTTCATGCGATTTCGGGGCAATTCTCTGCGGAATCCGCGTTTTTTTCGGTCAATTCCACAAACGCGCGGAAAACGCACACCGTAAAAAGCAGAGAACGGGAGCCAGGCGCGCTGAGCGCAAAGGGCGGGAGCGGAAGGCAGTCGCAGTCAGGCCGTATCTGTACGCCGCAAAAAATAAAGGCGCCTTTCCCGCGTTTTTTTAAGATTGTATTTAGGTTTCTGTGCTATAATAAGCTAAATCTGCAAAATCGCCCTTCCTTTTTTCAGCATCCGCAATACTCCCTGAGGAAGAGTCCCCGTTTTTTCAGCACACCAACACCCGCAAACTGCAAATTGTACGATTATTAAGAACGAATTGCCTAATTTCAGTATATAATTGCGCTTTCCTCTTGACAAGCCGGAAGTTTTGTGCTAGAATGAAGATACATATATACAGATATCCCTGCAAAAATAATATTATAGGGAAAACAGCATATCTCATGTTTTTTTAGGGGAAACGCGCATGAAGTCATAATCAGCGGTGTTTCTATGTCTGTATCTATGCCAACACAGTCTGAAACAGCCGCATTCTGTCCGTCCGGGACGGTTAATGCGGCTGTTTTTTATCGGCATCTTCAGCCGGAGGATGCCGAGCCAATTCTCCATCTGGTTACCATCATTCCGAAAGGAGGACAGTCTGATCCATTACCGTTCACTGCCGCTTAGGGGGAAGAGCACATATAAAATCAAGGAAAAACGGGAGTGAAAAAAAAGATGAGATCATCTAAAAAATTCAGATTGGCAGCGGTTTTGACGGCAGGGGCTTGCCTGATCACCGCAGGAACAGTGATACCTGCTTCAGCAGAGGATTCCGGCTATACTCTGCAGGGCGGTTTTGACAGCTTGGCTTCTGACATGCAGATGCTTCCCGCCGCACAGGCGGCACCGGACTCCGTGACAGGAGACCTGAACCATGACGGCAGCATCAACGCAAAAGACCTTACGCTCTTAAAGCGCGGCATCCTTGCGAAAAGCGATGATTCCGCCTTCAAAAATGACGGCGACGTCAACGAGAGCGGCGCGGTCAATGCCCTAGACGCGGAAATGCTGCGCGATTTTCTGCTCGGGAAGATCACAAAGTTCGAAAAGGGCGAGTGGGACGGCCCGTCCGGTCCGGTCGTGTACCCGAAAAGCTATGATTTCCCGGCTGTCAGCCAGCTGAAGGCCAGCAACGACGTTCCGGATCCGTTCATCTTCATGGACGGCAGCAGAGTCGAAACACAGGATGACTGGTGGAAGCGGCAGGCGGAGATCGAAAGCCTGTACGAGTACTATATGTACGGCATGTGGCGGGACGGCTCCGATGATGAAACAAGCTACAGCATCAACGGCAATTCCATGACGATCACCGTCAAGCGCAAGAGCACCGGAAAAACCGCATCCTTCAAGGCCGTCATCAACAGGCCGAAGTCTGTGCGGCACGAGGGCGGCGCGCCCGTCATCCTCGGCATGCACAAGGGTATCTCCGAAGGTACCGCGACTTCACTCGGCTACGCAGTCATCACATATGATGCAGACGGATTCATGAGCGCACCGGGAACGGCACAGGACAACAACCAGCACAAAGGCGCTTTCTATGACCTCTATCCCTACGGCAGCAACTGGACTGAGCAAACCGGCGACCTTCTCGCATGGTCGTGGGGCATCAGCAGAATCCTCGACGCGCTCTACAACGGCGCTGGCAAGGAGCTGAACATCAATCCGGACAGCTCGATCGTCACGGGTGTTTCGAGATACGGCAAGGCGGCCGCAGTCTGCGGTGCGTTTGAAAAGCGTATCAAGATGAGTGCACCTTCGTGCTCGGGCGCAGGCGGTCTGGCTCTCTATCGCTACAAGTCTGAGGGCAAGTCCTATGACTTCTCCAGCAAGGGCGGTTCTTCCAGATACACCTACGACCAGAACGAGCCGCTCGGCAGCCTGCAGGCTTCCGGTGAGCAGGGCTGGTTCAACGGCAGATTCATGGAATTCCGCGCCGAGAACCAGTTCCCGGTCGATCAGCACATGCTCGCAGCTATGAGCGCAGATCCGAACCGGTATCTGTTCATCATCTGCTCCTGCCAGAATGAAAACTGGGTCAACGCGCCGGCACAGTGGATGACTTATCTCGGCGCAAAGAAAGTGTTTGATTTCCTCGGACTGGAAGACCATATCGCGATCAATGTGCATCTGCAGGGCCACGCCGTCATTGAAGAAGATGTCAAATACATGGTACAGTATTTCGATAAGATGGTCTACGGCATTCAACCGACCAGCGATCTGTCTGTTCTTCAGACATCGCCTTTTGCCCTGCCGCAGAACAAGGATTCCTTCGCGGACACATTCACCTCGAAGTGGATCCACTGAGACAGGCTGAATGATCCGGGTACGGATCCGGCAGTTTACTCTGCCGGTCAATAATCCTGCTGAAGGCAGCGTTCCGTAAAAGGGAAACGGGCACCCCCTTTTCCGGCATGGCTGCGTCAGCAAAATATAAGGCTATGCCAAAAAGGGGGTTCATTTTAAATGAACAAGAAAAAAAGCGGGCTGCGCCTGCTCCGGCTGACAGGAATCCTGACAGCCGCTGCGGCAGCGGTTTGCGGAACAGCCGTTTCCGCGGCGGCGGCATCGGGAGATGTCAACCACGACGGAAAGATCAACGCCTCAGACGCCACGCAGCTGCAGTCCTATCTGCTGACGGATACCTACATTCTTCCGGACTGGACCGCGGCGGACATGGACAACAACCTGCAGCTGGCCGCCCGTGACCTGACGCTTCTGAAGCGTCTGATGTTGAAGGGACCGGCAACTGTCATTGTAGTGCCGGACGAGCCGCAGTACATTCATCTGA
>JAGDBX010000110.1 GCA_018110935.1 Oscillospiraceae bacterium | reverse complement strand
TATAACTCCGACTCAGAAAAGAGGTCATTCAATATGAAGAAATTTGCACTGATCGGCGCGTTCTGCGGCATTCTGGGCGGCATCGGGCTGATCGCCGCCGCGATACTGGATGATCAGTTTCCAAAGCCTCTCTGGGCGGTCATCGCCGTCTGCACACTGACAGCCGGAATCGCAAATATCTGCGCATATCTGAAATCCAGACGGTAAACAAAGGGGCAGAGCGCCCGAACAGAATCACTGCGCTGTCAGGTACATCGCAGTAAAAAGGAGTTTCATATGGCAAAATACGAATCCGTCATCGGATTAGAGGTACACATCGAGCTGCGTACCAGAACCAAAATCTTCTGCGACTGCCCCGCCGACCACGGCGGCGATCCGAACACGCGCTGCTGTCCGGTCTGCATGGGAATGCCCGGCACGCTGCCCGTACTGAACAAAGAGGTCGTCAACTTCGCGGTGCGCGCCGGCATGATGCTGAACTGCGAAATCGCCCATTTCTCGAAAATGGACAGAAAAAACTACTTCTACCCCGATCTGCCAAAGGCATATCAGATTTCCCAGCTCGATCACCCGCTCTGCGAACACGGCCATATCGACATTGATGTCAACGGCGAGAAATCCCGCATCGGCATCACGCGCATCCACATCGAGGAAGATGCCGGAAAGCTCGTCCACACCGAGACCGGCTCCGGCGCGGACTGCAACCGCTGCGGCGTCCCGCTCATCGAGATCGTCTCCGAGCCGGATATCCGCACGGCGGCACAGGCAAAGGCGTATCTGGAACGCCTGCGCGAGCTGATCCGCTGGGTGGGCGTCTCCGAGTGCCAGATGGAGCTCGGCTCCATGCGATGCGATGTCAATCTGTCCGTGCGTCCGGTCGGCGATACGAAGCTCTACACCCGCACCGAGATCAAGAATCTCAACAGCTTAAAGAGCGTTGTCGCCGCGATCAACGCGGAAAAGGCGCGTCAGATCGACGAAACCGAGGCCGGACACGAGCTCGTGCAGGAGACCCGCCGCTACGATCCCGAAAAGGACAAGACCTATTCGATGCGTGTCAAGGAAAACGCGAACGACTACCGCTATTTCCCGGATCCGGATCTGGTGCCGATCATTCTGACCGACGAGGATCATGCCCGCCTGCGCGCGATGATCCCCGATCTGCCGGAGGAGCGTCTCGCGAAATACACCGGCGAAATGAAACTGCCGGAGGCAACGGCAAAGTCCCTCTGTGAGGAACCGGCGCTGGCGAATCTCTTCTCGGCGGCGGCAGAGGGTGTGAAGCAGCCCAAGCTCCTTGCGAATCTCATGCTGGCGGAGCAGGATGCTGCCGAAATTCCGGCAGAGATCTGGACAGAGCTGACCGGAATGGTCGAGGCGGGCAAAATCAACCGCTCCGCACCCGCAAAGCTGCTGGCCGCATACCGTGAGACCGGCAAAGACCTCGCCGCACTGGTGCAGGAGCTGGGGCTTGAACAGGTGCAGGATACCGGTCTGCTGAATCAGGTCGCGGACGAAGTCATCGCGGCGAACCCGAAGGCAGTCGCGGATTATCAGTCCGGCAAGCAAGCCGCGATCGGCGCGCTGATGGGACAGATCATGAAGCGGATGAAGGGTGCGGCAAACCCGCAGGAAGCAACCGCGATCCTGAAAGAAAAGCTCGCAAAGCTCTGATCATGAGGCGGCCGCGAAAGCGTGCCGGACGATAATAAACACACCGCAAAGGAGCATTTCCCTATATGCAGCAGGCACTGAGAAAAACCAAGATCGTATGCACCGTCGGCCCGGCAACTGACCGGGAAGAAGTGCTGCGGCAGATGATGCAGGCCGGCATGAATGTCGCCCGCTTCAATTTCTCTCACGCGGACTATGAAAAAGACAAAGAGCGCTTTGAGATGATCGTCAGGCTGCGCGAGGAGCTCGGTCTCCCCGTCGCGACGATGCTGGACACCAAAGGCCCGGAGGTGCGTCTGCGCACATTCCCGGGCGGACCGGTCGAGATCTGTGACGGTGACATCTACACGCTGACAACGCGCGATGTTCCCTGTGACGGAAAAATCGGCAGCGTCAGCTATGCGCGCCTTGCAAAGGATGTCAAGCCCGGCGACACCGTCATGATCAACGACGGCCTTGTCGAGCTCCGCATCGAGCATGTCACGGCGACAGATATCGAATGCCGCGTCATCAGAGGCGGCACGCTCTCCAATCATAAGTCCTGCAATTTCCCCGATGTTCACCTCTCCATGCCCTATCTCTCCGACGCTGACATGGAGGATCTGGAATTCGGCGCGAAGCTCGGCTTCGACTTCATTGCCGCGAGCTTTGCGCGAACCGGCGCGGATATCCGCTATCTGCGGAAATTCACGCAGAGTCTCGGCTGGTACGGCGTGCGCATCATCGCGAAGATCGAGAACCGCGAGGGCGTCAGCAACATCGACGAGATCCTTGAGGCCGCGGACGGCATCATGGTCGCGCGCGGCGATATGGGCGTGGAGATCCCGTTTGAACAGATCCCCGCGATCCAGAAGGAGCTGATCCGCAAAGGCTATGAGGCCGGAAAGCAGGTCATCACCGCAACGCAGATGCTTGAAAGCATGGTCACGCATGCGCGGCCGACCAGAGCGGAGATCACCGATGTCGCAAACGCGATCTATGACGGTACAAGCGCGATCATGACCTCCGGCGAAACGGCCGCGGGACAGCATCCGGTCGAGACCGTCGAGACCATGGCGCGCATCGCGCTGACAACAGAGGCCAGCATCGACTACAAAGCGGAATTCATGGCGCGCGTCAGCGCAAAGGCGACTGTGGCGGACGCAATCGCGCATGCGACGGTCACGACTGCGCACGATCTGGACGCCAGCGCGATCATCACGGTCACAAAGGGCGGCGAGACGGCGCGCCTGATCTCAAAATACCGCCCGATGTTCCCGATCATCTCCTGCACGACCGAGCCGATGGTCCAGCGGCAGATGAATCTCTCGTGGGGCGTGCATCCGCTCGTCATCAGCGAGGAGACGAACACCGATGCGCTTTTCCGCCATGCCGTAGCCGCGGCCTGCACCGCGGGCTACACCGAACCGGGCGATGTTGCGGTCATCACGGCGGGTGTGCCGCTCGGCGTTTCCGGTACGACGAACCTGCTCAAGGTCGAGGTCATTGAATAAAGCTGGAATGACAAGCAAAACGGCATCTTTGGTGAAAATGTCCCTTGAGAAATACCGCGTTTTATGATATAATTATAATAACATGGTATTGTGTAACGAAATGACAGCAGACTGCGCGGAAAGGAGCGTTTTGTCATGGCAGCATTTGAAGCCGGAAGCCATGTCCGCTACGGCGGAACGGGCATCTGTCTGGTCGATCGGATCGAAGAAATTGCCTACCCCGGGCAGAGTGCGCCGCGCCGCTGCTATGTGCTCCGCCCGATCCGGAATCAGGGTGTTGAGATCTCTGTCCCGCTGGATAATGAGACGCTCTGCGCGCGGATGAAGCCGATCCGCACAAAAGCGGAGCTGGACGCGATGCTCATCGAGGCAGTCGGCGCATCAGCGATACCGTGGCAGGAGGACCGCAAGCTGCGGGCACAGGAGATCCGGCATATTCTGTCCGGCGGAGACGCACAGCAGCTTCTGTCGCTCATCCACTGCATCCTGTGCAGGAGCACGGAGCTGCAGCAGCGCGGACGGCATCTTTCCGCCGCGGACGACGCCGCTCTGCGGGACGCGGAACGGATGCTCGATGAGGAATTTGCCTTCACGCTCGGCACAACGCCGCAGGAGGCCGGACAGTATATCTGCGAACGGCTCAGGCCGTCTGAATAAGGGGCTCCGCCGCAGAAAACCTTACGCAGTCCGCCGGATGCGGGCTGCATTTCTGCCTGCACGCTCCGGCCGGTTCCGCCCTCTGCGAACTGCCTAAAATTCACGGTGATATTCGTACAGATTGCCAAAATTAATGTCATCACTTGCGTTTTCGCCGGAAATATGATATACTGAGATGATGACAATCAAGAAACAGAGATTGAGAGCAACGACAAGGAGGCTTACAAATCTATGAACACAACGCAGCAGACCGTTCTGAACGGTACGCCCTGCATTCAGCTGACGGCGGGCGGCTACGAAGCCTACATCGCGTATGAGATCGGCTCCAATGTGATCCGGCTGCGGGATGTCCGGAACAACATCGATGTGTTCCGCTTCTCGCCGGACAACACGCCGGAAACGCTCCGTGCTTCCGCGGAGGTCTGGGGACTTCCGACACTCTATCTGCCGAACCGTTTTGCTGACGGCGTGCTGAAGACCTCAGACGCGGTCTACCATCTGCCGGTGAATGAGCCGGAGCCGTGGCACAACCACATCCACGGCTTCCTGCACAAGCGCGTGCACAGCGTCGTTTCGCATTACGCGGACGAGAACTGTGCCGTTGTCAAGACAGAATACATCTACGACGAGAACGATCCGTTCTTTGAATATCTGCCGCTCAAATTCCGTGCGGAGCTGACCTTCACGCTCAGCGCCTACGGCCTTGAGCACAAGATCGCGATCTTTAACCTTTCGGAAAAGATGCTGCCGATCTCCGTTGCAACACATACGACGATCCAGGCACCGTTCCTGGACGGCGCGAAGGCAGAGGATATGCGGCTGATGGTGCCGATCGGCAAGCGCTGCGAGCTGAATGAGCGCTGCCTGCCGACAGAGCGCCTGCTGGAGCCGAAGCTCTCCGATCTGGAATACAAGAACGGCACGAAGGTGCCGGTCCTGCAGAATATCGACAACGATATGTATCAGGCAGAGAACGGTGTGCTGGACGGTCAGCGCTTCTACGGCGCGGTCGTTGAGGACGCGGCGAGCGGAAAGAAGATCTGCTATCAGATCAGCGGCGAATACCGCTTCTGGATCATCTGGAACGACAAGGGCTTCAACGGCTATTTCTGCCCGGAGCCGATGACCGCGATGATCGACGCGCCGAATCTCACCCTGCCGGCGGATGTCACCGGCTATGTCGAGATCCGTCCCTACGCGTCCTTTGAGGCGTATCAGCGGTTCTTTACCGCGTAAGCGCGGACAGGGGCTCAGAAAAGAAACGAACAGCCTGAGGATCCGGAAATCCTCAGGCTGAATTTATCGGGACAAAGAGCGCTCAGCCGGCGGCATCCGGCGTTTCGGGCGGAAGCAGCGTCAGGCGGAGCTGTGCCACGCGCTGCTCCTGCATCCGCGTGACGGTCATGGTGAACCAGTCGCCGGAGACGGTCTCTCCGACCGCGGGGATATGCCCCGCAAGCTCTGTCAGCCAGCCGCCGACAGAGGTACATTCCGTTTCGATGCGGTCTTCCGGAAGCGCGAGCGTATCACAGAGATCGGCAATGCTGTATTCGCCGGAGACCGACCACATCCCGTCGCCGAGCGGCGTCAGCATCGGCACGATCTCGTCCGCCTCGTCATAGATCTCGCCGACCAGCTCCTCGATGATGTCCTCCAGCGTGACAATGCCCTTGGTGCCGCCGTGCTGATCCATGACGACCGCGATATGCGACTTTGTGCGCTGCATCTGCTTCATGGCCTCGCTGATGCGGGCGAATTCCGGCAGACGGAGGATCTGCTTCAGGATCGGCTGAATGGAATCGCCGCCCTTCTCCAGCAGCGAGAAGAAGTCCTTTTCGGTGATGAAGCCGATGATGTCATCGACCGTGCCGTCATAGACCGGCAGACGGGAATAGCGCTCGGAGAGAAAGATCTGCTTGACCGCTGCAATGCTTTCGTTCTGCTCGATCGCCGTGACATTGACACGGGGAACGAGCACCTCATCCACGGAGATCTCGTCAAATTCCAGTGCGGAGCGCACAAGATCGCTCTCCTGCTCCTCCAGCACGCCCTCCTCCTCGATCTGCTCGACGATGACCTTGAGCTCATCCTCCGTGACAGAGGGCTCCTCCGCACGGACGCTGACCAGCTTTGCCAGCTTCTGGAAGAGAAAGATCAGCGGCGTCAGAAGCCAGATCAGCGCAGAGAGCGGTGCCGCGAAAAAGCGCGCCAGGCGCTCCGCGTGTGCCTTGGCATAGGATTTCGGCAGGATCTCGCCGAAGATCAGCACGAGAACGGTCATGGCGGCGGACGAAATGCCGATGCCGCCCGCGCCGAAGAGTCTGGTGAAGAAAAGCGTGCCGAGCGATGCGGAGATGATATTGACGAGATTATTGCCGATCAGGATCGCGGTCAGCGCACGGTCAAAGGATTCCGCGAGCGAAAGCGCCCTGCCGGCGGTTTTGTCGCCCTGCTGGGCGGCGTGCTTCAGGCGGATCTTGTTGACAGCCGAAAATGCGGTTTCGCAGGCTGAAAAAAGCGCCGAGCAGCACAGCAGCAGCAGAATGGCGATGATATAGGCGTAAGGCATGAACTGTCCTTTCAGATGATTGGTTTGAGCGGCAGTCAAAATGCCGCACTCCTCCATATTACCTCACATTATATCACATCCCGCGGCGGATGTCAACAGCCGGAAACGCCCTGCCGCCTTGACTTTTCCCCGGCTGATATGGTATACTGAAACGGCCGGACGGCAATTCT
>JAGDBX010000109.1 GCA_018110935.1 Oscillospiraceae bacterium | reverse complement strand
GAGACAGAAGGCGATGATTGCAAAGGCTTTGGCGCAGGAGACACCTTATATACTGCTGGATGAGCCGACGGCTTTCCTCGACTATCCGTCGAAGGTCAGCGTGATGCAGATTCTGTCGCAGTTAGCGCACGAAAGGCAGAAGGCAATACTCATCTCAACGCACGACCTTGACGTGGCACTGAGGTATTGTGACAAGGTGTGGTGGCTGACGCGCGAGGAGGGGAGTGTTTCCAGACTTAAGGAGATGAAGGTTTCGGAATTCTCACTTGAGAATTTATAGTGCTATCTGCTGAATGCCAGTTGGCAGATGAGGGGCAGATGGTCAGAGAGCGTGATGTTTTTTACTATGTGGCAGTTGATGGGCGTGAAGTGGCGTGAACACATGATATTGTCAATGCGTACCCTCATGCCGAAGCGCTTGAAGGTATAGCCTGGTCCCATGGCAGTGGCGGTATAGCAGTCGTGCCCTTCAGCGTCGCCCTCGTTCCCCCCGAGGGAGGATTTTCCGGTGTTGAGTGCCTTGAGTATGGTATCGTGGGTGTATGATATGGGCAGGTCGTTGAAGTCGCCGCAGAGCAGCAGGGGCATGTCGCTGTGCCGGGTGATGAAGTCGGCTACCTGCTCTGCCTGGTCGGCACGTTTCCTCGTTGCCTGGTATATCTTGCCTACGATGGTTTGTGAGGTGGAGCGTATGGAGTCGCGGTTCTTGTCTTCACCGTGCACCATGGTGCTGAAACGTTTCCTGTCGTTCATGCTGAGGTGCATGGACTCGAGGTGCATGTCGAGGGCTATCACCTCGCGGCCGTCGATGTCGAGCCAGAAGGCACCTGCTGCCGCTGTTGACTGCAGGGGTATCTTCTCTTTGCGCTTGATGGGGTATTTGGAGTAGAGCGTGAGGCAGACGCTATTTTCACGTATGCCCTTCAGTGTGTCACAATACTGGTAGTGCCGGCTGAGGGCTTCTTCGTTACCCCGCAGCGTTGCTTCCTGCATGAAGAGTATGTCGGCATCCATCTCAATGAGCTGGCTTATCATCTTCTGCTTCTTGTCAGCCTTGGTAAGGGTGCTGTCGGGCATCGATTTGTCATTGCCCCAGTCACAGGCGTTGAAGGTGAGGATAGTAAGAGGCCCCCCTCCGTCTCCCCCAATGGGGGAGTGTTCTGAGGATGCTGTATTGAGGGGGCAATAGGTGAGGGCGGGCTTATATACTGCCACCAGTCCGATGAAGGAGATGAGCAGGAAGCGTTTCTTGACGAACACCCAGAAAAGCATGAACGCCACGCACACCATGAAAAGCAGTGGGAAGACATAGCCGCCTAACGACAGCCAGCCTACCACATGGGGGCTCATGGTGCCACACAGCGCCGCCACCCACATCAGCAGCACCGTCAGCACGTTGATGACTATGAAGGGCAGGCGCAGATACTTCATTTAAACTTGCTCTGCTCAAAGAGTTTCTTCTTCTCTTCGTCGGTAAGCGAGGCATAGCCGGAGCGGCGTATCTTGTCGAGAATAAGGTCAATTTCTGTTTCTTGTCTTTTCTGCTGGGCGTTATACTGCCAGTCGCTCCCGTGTTTCATACCACTCTCAGCCTGCGATTCTCTTCCCTTTAAGGAGGAGTTAGAGGTTGGCTCAGGCTTTTCCACTCTGAACCACCTGCGTATCTTTCCGAGAATGGTGTCTCCGCTATCCTCTCCCCACTTTCCTCTGTCTTTTATCTCATAACCGTCCCATCCGTCGCTGTAGTGGTTGGTGTGGTGGTTATAGTCGTCGTGTCTGTTGCGCCACATCTTTATCATGATGTAGCCGAAGAGCATACCGCCGAGGTGAGCTACGTGAGCCACATTGTCACCGCGCTGCGACAGTGCCGACATCAGTTCTATCACAACGTATATGCACACAAACCACTTAGCCTTGAGCGGTATGGGCAGGTGGAAAACGAAGAGACGCTCTTCCGGGTACATCATGCCGAAGGCGAGCAGTAGGCCGTAGATACTGCCCGATGCTCCCACGGTGGTGAGATTGTTGAGCATCATGCGGTGGGCAGTGCTGAGATTGAGCAGGTCGTGCCAGCCGGCTCCCTGAGGGGCTATGAGCGAATATACATAAACGGTCTGTGACAGCTCCTGACACAAGGCGGCACCCAGTCCGCATATTATGTAATAAGTAAGGAAACGCTGCTGACCAAATGTGCGCTCAATGATGCCGCCAAACATCCACAGGGCGAACATATTGAAGAAGAGGTGAGTCCAAGAGCCGTGCATGAACATATAGGTCACCATCTGGTAGAGTGAGAAATTCGTTGCCTGCCAGTAGTGTAAGCCGAAAGCATTATTGAGGTCGGTGCCGGTAGATGTCACCACCACTGTTGCCAAGAAACACAACACGTTGATGATGAGCAGATTCTTTGTTATTGTAGGGATATTATTAAACATTTTGCCTTGTTTTGGGTGCAAAATTACGAAAAAGTCAGTAAATAAGCCACTTTTTTAGGCTTTTTCGTGATTTTTTTGGGGAAAAAGTTTTGCAATTAAAGATTTCTTTATACCTTTGTTGCAAGAATTTATTCTATTAACCCAATATTATTCACTAATTTAAACATTTAGATTACTATGAACAAGTCAGAATTGGTAAAGGCAATTGCTGAGAAGGCAGGTATTTCACAGGTAGCAGGTAAGGCTGCCCTCGAAGCTACTCTTGATTCTATTCAGGAGGCACTGAAGAATGGTGAGAGCGTTCAGCTCATCGGTTTCGGTACATTCTCAGTTTCTGAGCGTGCTGCTCGCAAGGGCAAGAACCCACAGACAGGTGCTATTATCGACATTCCTGCAAAGAAGATTGCTAAGTTTAAGGCAGGTGCTGGTCTGATCTAAAAAAAGAAGAGCTTTTACTCTTGATAATAATACCAACAACCAAGCCTCGCGGTCGTAATGACTGCGAGGCTTTTTTTATTAAAGAAAGGCTATCTTATTTATATCACAGCAAATTATGCAATTGCAACCACTTCTGCCCACTTGGCGTAAGACAGTAAAGCAAGAAAAAGTTGAAAAAGATTACAGCATCACGTCGATAATATAGACGATGACGCAGCAGATGGCGGCAACGGAAAAGAGCGACATACCGCGCCAGGCAGCAATGATGCCTATGATGAGGGCAATGAGACCTGACAGCGGGGTGAGAGTGGTCTGTATGATGGCGGGGAACGTCATCACGGCAAGCGTGACGTAGGGCACGTAATAGAGAAAACTGCGCAGGAAGGGTTGGGTTATCTCGCCCTTGATGAACAGCATGGGCATCATGCGGATAAGGTTGGTAGTGATGATGCCAAGCACGATGTAGATGATGACGCTATGCTGCATGGTGGTCAGGTTTTACGGGTTTGAGCCATGCAGCAACTGCAGAGATGGTGACGGTGAGTATGATGGTGCGCGTGCCGCTGCTCAGCTGGCTGACAAAGGGCAGCACGGCACAAAGTCCGCTAAGCACGAAACTCACGGCGACGCAGGCAAGCACGTTGCGGTCGCTGCGTGACGGAGGTATGATGATGGCGATGAACATGCCATAGAGGGCTACGCTCAATGCCGCCACGATGCTATGAGGAAGCAGCCCGCCAGCAATGATTCCCGAGGCACAGCCTGCTGCCCAGAAGATACCCGAGAGCAGGGCGGCGCTGTAGGTGTATGAGGGTGGGCAGTAACCTTTGTGGGCTATGGAGATGCCGAACACCTCGTCGGTGACACAGCATGACATCAGCAGCCTATGAAACCACGACAGCCCGGGGGCAAGCTTCTGCGACAGGGCGGCACTCATCAGCATATAGCGCAGATTGATTACTACGCACATCACGACGAGTTCCACATACGTGGCGCCGGCTGCCACGAGGGTATATACGCCATACTCGCCAGCAGAAGCCCTTGTAAAGAAACTGCTGATAAAACCACTGAGAGCCGTCAGTCCCGCCTGCTTGGCGATGATGCCGAGCTAGAAGGCTACGCAGAAATAGCCAAGCGCGATGGGCATTCCATCGCGCAGGCCACTCTTCAGTTCACAGTTCTTCAGTTCACAGTTCACAGTTATTTTTTCGCAGAATGTTTTCCCCCTGAAGGGGGAAAGCAGATTTTCATGCGGGATTCCCAAGGGTCAGTGACCCTTGGGCGGGAGTTTGAGGGCGGAGCCCTCAATTCCGGTTTGCCGGAAAAACTCCCGCGGTCAGACGGGGTGTCAGCGGACGGTTTTGAGGCAGTTTTCGCCGCGTTCGAGCGCGACGATGCCGGTACGGCACATTTCGAGGATTTCAAACGGTTTCATGAGGTCGATAAAGGCGTCGATCTTGGAGGTTTCGCCGGTCAGCTCACAGATGACGGCGCTTGCGGTATAATCGACGATCTTGGAGCGGAAGATCTCGACAGCGGACATGATATCCTGCCGGTACTCCGCGGTATTCCGGACTTTGATGAGCAGCAGCTCGCGGGTAACGGTCTCATTCTGCTCCATGACCTCGACCTCGCGGACATCGTGGAGCTTATCGAGCTGCCGGATGATGCGCTCCTTGATATCCTCGTCGCCGTGAAACGCGATGGTGATGCGGGAAAAGCCGGATGATTCGGTCTCTCCGACGGTCAGGCTGTCGATATTGAAGCCGCGCCGCGTGAACATACCGGACACACGGGAGAGCACGCCGGAGATATTGGCGACCAGCACGCCGATGACATAGAGCCGGCTGACGGGCTCCTGCTTTTTCATAGTATTCATGGGGTTCTCCTCAGGGATATTCTGTGATGATACTGTCGGCGGAGCCGCCGGGCGGGAGCATCGGGAGCACAAGCTCCTCCGCGCTGACGGCGCATTCAATGACAAACGGCCCGTCCGCGGCAAACGCGGCTTCCGCAGCTTTCTGCAGGCTTTCGGGACTGTCCGCGTGCATTCCCTGCGCGCCGAAGCCCTCGGCAACTCTGACAAAATCGGTTTTCCGGTCGAGTGTCGTACCGGCATAGCGCCGGTCAAAGAAAAGCGTCTGCCACTGCCGCACCATGCCGAGCGTGCCGTTGCGCATGACGACGATCACGGCGGGAACGCGCTCTGAAACGGCTGTGGCAAGCTCGTTGAGATTCATGCCGAAGCTGCCGTCGCCTGTGAAGAGGATCGGGCGCTTTCCGGTTGCGATATACGCGCCGACCGCCGCGCCGAGGCCGTAGCCCATGGCGCCGAGCCCGCCGCTGGTCAGGAAGCTCCTTGGTGTTTTCAGCGGATAGCGCTGTGCTGTCCACATCTGGTGCTGTCCGACATCGGTGACGATGACCGCGCCGCTGTCATATTTCTGCACCGTGTCGATGATCGTATACGGATGCAGCGTGCCGGAGCCGTTTTTCGGAACGGCGGTTCGCTCCGACTCCTTACGGCGCAGAGCCGAGATGCGCTTGTTCCACGCGGGATGCCTCTGCTGCGGGAGCAGGGCGAGCAGGCGTGTCAGCGCGTCCCTGACATCGCCGCAGAGATCGAGCACGGCAGGGATATTCTTCTGCAGCTCGGCATTGTCGATGTCGATGTGAATGATCGCGGCATTGCGCGCAAAGCGGTTCTGATCGCCGGTAGCACGGTCGCTGAACCGGACGCCGAGCGCGAGCACGAGATCCGCCTCATCCTCCGCGTACTGTGCGGCGAGTGAACCGTGCATCCCCATCATGCCGAGGAAGCGCGGGTGATCGTGCGGCACGGCGGAAAGCCCCATCAGCGAGCAGCCCATCGGCGCATCAAGGCGGTCAGCCAGCGCTTCCAGCTCAGCCGATGCCTCGCCGGAAAGAATGCCGCCGCCGAAATAGATAAACGGTCTAGCCGCCTTTGAGAGCAGCTCCGCGGCATCGGCTTAGGCTACGTCAACCGCGGTGCGGACAGGCTCGGCAGGCACCGGCCCCTCCGCCGGGGTGAAATGGCATTTCGCGGTCTGCACATCCCGCGGGATATCGACCAGCACCGGCCCTTTTCTGCCGGATTTTGCGATCTGGAACGCCGTGCGGAGCGTATCGGGCAGCTCCTCCGGATTCTTGACGATGAAATTATGCTTGGTGACCGGCATCGTCACGCCGACGATATCGACCTCCTGAAAGCTGTCTCTGCCGATCTGCTGACAGGCGACATTTCCGGTGACGGCGACCAGCGGAACGGAATCGAGATAGGCCGCCGCGATGCCCGTGACCAGATTTGTCGCGCCGGGGCCGGATGTCGCCAGCACGACGCCGGTCTTTCCGGAAGCGCGTGCGTAGCCGTCGGCGGCGTGTGCGGCGCCCTGTTCGTGTGCGGTCAGGATATGCCGGATGTGTCTGCGCTTTCGGAACAGCGCGTCATAGAGGGCCGTGACCTGCCCGCCGGGATATCCGAACACGGTATCGCAGCCCTGCTCGAGCAGCACGCGGACAGCGGCCTCTGCGCCGGTGATCAGCATTCTCCCGCTCCTTTCGTCTGCTCCGCGAGCAGCATATTATTGACCGCGCTGATCAGCGCCTTGACGGACGATGTGATGATATCCGTGTCGATGCCCGTGCCCCAGAAGCTGCCGCCGTCGTCGGTCACGATCTCGACATAGGAAACAGCCTTGGAATCCGAGCCGATCTCCAGCGCGTGCTCGGTGTATGTGCTGATGTCATACCGGAAGCCCGTGTAGGAGCGCACCGCGTTGCTGACGGCATCCAGACGGCCGTTTCCGGTGTTCGTCGCGGAGGCGGTCACGCCGTTCAGGCAGAGATCGACCGTCGCTTCAATGCCGTGATGCTGGACATAATGCACCTCGGTGATATTGAGCGGCGCGGTGAGATTGACATAATGCGTGCGGAAGATCTCATAGACCTCATCGGGCGAAAGCTCCTTGTGCATCCGGTCGGAAATGCCCTTGACGAGATAGCCGACCGTTTCGCGCATCTTCTTCGGGAGATTGTAGCCGTAGCGCGTTTCAAGAATATAGCCGATGCCGCCCTTGCCGGACTGGCTGTTGATGCGGATGACATCCGTTTCGTACACTCTGCCGATATCCGCGGGATCGATCGGCAGATAGGGCACGTTCCAGTGCCTGTCATGCCCCTCGGTACGCCATTTGAGGCCTTTCGCGATCGCGTCCTGATGCGAGCCGCTGAACGCCGCGAAGACGAGCTTGCCGCTGTACGGCTGCCGTTCATAGACAGGCATCCGCGTCAGCTCGGTGCAGAGCTCCGCGGTGCGCGGCAGATCGGAGAAATCGAGCCCGGGGTCCACGCCCTGCGCGTACAGATTCAGTGCGAGCGTCACAATGTCCGCGTTTCCGGTGCGTTCGCCGTTGCCGAAGAGCGTACCCTCCACGCGCTGCGCGCCGGCCAGCAGTCCCATTTCGGTATCCGCGACGGCACAGCCGCGGTCATTGTGCGTGTGCAGCGACAGAATGACATGCTCGCGGTATTTCAGGTGATCGGACATATACTCGATCTGGTTTGCGTAGATATGCGGCATGGAGAGCTGAACGGTCACGGGCAGATTGATTATGACCGGATCGTCAGCCGACGGCTGCCAGACATCGAGCACGGCGTTGCAGATCTCGAGCGAAAATTCCGGCTCCGTGCCGGTGAAGCCCTCCGGCGAATACTCAAAGCGGATATTGCCCTCGTGCAGCGAACGGTACTTTTTGCAGAGCGCTGCGCCGGATACGGCGATCTCGCGGATCTCACCGCGGCTCATGCGGAAGACCTGCTCGCGGTGCGGCACAGATGTCGCGTTATAGAGATGCACGATCGCGTTTTTGCAGCCCTTCAGCGCCTCAAAGGTCTTTGCGATGATATGTTCTCTCGACTGCGTCAGCACCTGGATCGTCACATCATCGGGGATCAGCCCCTGTGTGATGAGCGTGCGGCAGAATTCGTATTCGGTCTCGGACGCGGCAGGGAAACCGATCTCGATCTCCTTGAAGCCGATCCGGACAAGCTCCGCGAAAAACTCCAGCTTTTCGCTCAGCGACATCGGCGTGATCAGCGCCTGATTGCCGTCGCGCAGATCCACGCTGCACCAGACGGGCGCTTTGTCAATATAGGCCTTTTTTGCCCACTTCATCTCGGCGGCAGGCACTTCAAAAAACTGTCTTGTGTATTTTTCAGGATGTCTCATGCTTCAGCTTTCCTCTCTCCGGAATCGTTTTGGCTCACGGCGCGGGAATAAAAAAGCCCCCTTGCCGGAACGGGAAGGAGACTGGATGCGGCACCGCACAGGCAGCGCTGTCCCGTATGACGCGCTGAACCGTGCGCAGCAGAATGATACATATATTATATATCACCTTTGCGGCTTTGTCAAGCCTTTCCCGGGAATTTCTGTGCAGATTGCCGTAGAGTGCGGGCGAAGGCATAATTTTCTTGACTTCTGCCGTAAAATCATGTATAATAAATCCGTATGGATTGCGGATGCTGCGCGGACGCGCGGCGGATGCGGGGAGACGGCAGGGATCATCCCTGCTGATGAAAAGGAGAAACAGAAAATGATGAATTTTGTACCCATGACGGCAGGCTTTGCGTATCTGGACCCCGCCGTCACCAGCTATCTGGTTTCGATCGGCGTCGGCGTGGCAGTCACGGCCGGCACCGCGATCGGTATCTGGCGCAGCAGAATCAAGCGCGCACTGAAGCGCAAGTCGGCAGAGGAGACCGCTCCGGCCGCTGTCCGTCCCGCGGAGCGCGAGAAGGATGAGGTCACCGCGGCAGACCTGCTCGATGACAGCGAAGAATGACGGCTGAAGAGGTGCTTATCCGATGATACGGACACTCGGCACGGCGCTTGGCTGGATGATGCGCCTGTGCTTCTGGCTGACGCGCAATTACGGCGTCAGCATCATCCTCTTCACGCTGCTGACAAAGCTGCTGCTCTTTCCGGTCAGCCTGTGGACGCAGAAGAACTCGATCAACATGGTCAGGCTCATGCCGGAAGAGAACGCGCTGAAGATCAAATACATTGATGACAAGGACAAGCTGGCAGACGAGCGCCTCGCGCTCTACAAGCGCTATCACTACCGCCCGCTTGCCGGCATGCTCCCGCTGCTGATCCAGATCCCGCTCGTGCTGGGACTGGTCTTTGTCATCTATCATCCGCTCTCGTTCGTGCTGAATCTGCCGTCAGATATCCTCTCGGGGCTGAGAGACTGGTTCACGGCACTGCCCGGCATCGGCGAGGTCACGGAGAATTCCTATCAGCCCGGCATCATCTCGCAGATCAAGGCGGGTGTGCTGCCGCAGGGCGGGCAGTTCGCCGATTCCGTCTCGCGGATCGCGGGGCTGGACACGCGCTTTCTCGGCATCGACCTGAGCGCGATGCCTTCGCTCAAAAATCCCGTTGTGCTGCTGATCCCGCTGTTTTCCGGCCTGAGCGCGTGGCTGATGTGCTGGGTGCAGAACCGCATCAACATCCTGCAGGCGGCGCAGGGAAAGCTCAACAAAATCCTGACGACCGCGTTCATGATCGCGTTCTCGACCTACTTCGCCTTTCTGGTGCCTGCCGGCGTCGGTCTGTACTGGATCTTCGGCAACCTCTTCGCGATCCCGGTCATGTATCTGCTCAATCTCGTCATGCCGCCCAGGAAGCACATCGATCTCAAAATGCTGCACGAAATGAACGCGCAGCGGCAGGAGAAGGAACGCATCCACAAGCAGTACCGCGCAAAGGAGAAGGAGGACTGCCGCAGATTTGCGGCGGAGCAGAATAAGCAGCTGGTCTTCTATTCCGAGCAGAACGGCTTTTACAAGTATTTTTCCGCGATCATCGACTATATCTGCGAGCATTCGGATGTCACGGTGCACTATGTGACGAGCGATCCGAACGACAAAATCTTTTCCGATCCGCGGGAACAGATCAGGGCGTATTACGCCGCGTCTGACACAAAGCTGATCCCGCTCTTCATGAAAATGGACTGCCGGATCGTCGTGATGACCGTTCCCGATCTCGAAAAATATCACATCAAGCGTTCCCGCGTGCGAAGCGATGTCGAGTACATCTTCACCTCGCACGGCATGGGCAGCACGGCGCTGACCTTCCGCAAGGGCGCGCTGGACTGGTTTGACACGGTCTTCTGCCCGGGTCCGGATACCTTCTCGGAGATCCGTGACGCGGAGGAACTCTACGGCACGCCGAAAAAGCGCCTTGTGGAAACGGGCTACCCGCTGATCGACGAGATGATCGCGCAGTATGAGTCCGCGGAGCATCCGGAGAATCCGGTCCCGCGCATCCTGATCGCGCCCTCATGGCAGCCGGATAACATCATCGACCTCTGCATCGAACCGCTGCTTGCGGCACTGGCTCAGACCGACTACGAGGTTATTCTCCGTCCGCATCCGCAGCAGGTGCGCCATGAGCCGGAGAAATTTGAGCTGCTGAAAAAGCAGTACGCGGACAATCCGCATCTCACGATCCAGACCGATTTCTCGTCAAACAATCCGGTCATGGAATCGGATATCCTCATCACGGACTGGTCGGATATTTCATGGGAATTCGCCTTTGTCACAAAGCGGCCGGTGCTGTTCATCGACACGCCGATGAAGATCATGAATCCCGAATACGACAGGATCAAAACAAAGCCGATCAATATCACGCTGCGGAATGTCATCGGCAGATCGGTGAAGCCGGAGGATGTCTCCGGCGTGCCGGCGGTCATCGCGGAGATGCTCGCAAAGCGGGATGATTACCGCGCCGTGATCGAGAAAACACGCAGCGAACGCATCTACAACCTCGGGCAGAGCGCAAAGCTCAGCGCCCGTTATATCCTGAAATCCATCGAGGGCAAAATCTGAGAAAGGGGGGCTGACCGGTGCAGGCAATCATTCTGGCGGCAGGCATGGGAAAACGCCTCAAAGAGCTTACAAAGGGCAATACCAAATGCATGGTGCAGGTCAACGGCGTGCGCCTGATCGACCGCCTGATGGGGCAGCTCGAACCGCTGCGGCTGACACGCGTTGTGGTTGTCACCGGTTACTGCGGCGAGGCGCTCAAGGCGCATATCCGTTCGCTCGGTCTCAGCACGGAGGTCGTGTTCGTCGAAAACCCGATCTATGACCAGACCAACAACATCTATTCTCTCTGGCTCGCGCACGAGTGGCTCTGCGCGGAGGACACGCTGCTGTTTGAGTCCGATCTGATCTTTGAGGACAGCATCGTGCAGCAGCTGATCGCGGATCCGCGGCCGAATCTCGCGCTGGTGGACCGCTATGAAAGCTGGATGGACGGCACCTGCGTCAAGATCGACGCGGAGGACAACATTTTAGGCTTTGTGTCAAAATCGAGCTTCCGCTTCAGCGAAGCCGCGGACTACTACAAGACCGTCAACATCTACAAGTTCAGCCGCGATTTCTCGGCAAACCAGTATGTGCCGTTCCTTGAGGCGTACAGCCGCGCCATGGGCAACAATCAGTATTACGAGGAAGTGCTGAAGATCATCGCGATGCTGGACAGCTCCAGCATTCAGGTGCGGCGTCTCTCCGGCCAGCGCTGGTATGAGATCGACGACGCGCAGGACCTTGATATCGCGGAGACGCTGTTCCCTGCGGAGGGCGTTTCGCAGATCAGCCGCATCAGCTCGCGCTACGGCGGCTACTGGCGCTATCCCGATCTGCATGACTTCTGCTATCTTGTCAACCCGTTCTTCCCGACAGAGCGGATGCTGAATGAGATGAAGGCGAGCTTTGATACGCTCGTCACGCAGTATCCGTCCGGCCTCAGGATCAACCGGATCCTGGCGGCCAAGAACTTCAATGTCCATTTTGAACAGATCACGGTCGGAAACGGCGCGGCAGAGCTGATCGCCGCACTCACCGAGGAGCTGTCCGGCTCTGTCGGCTTCATCCGCCCGACCTTTGAGGAATATCCGAACCGCTACGCGGGCGAGCAGGTCGTTTTCACGCCGGATGCGCCCGATTTCACCTACACCGCGAAGGATGTCAGGGACTTCTTCACCGGCAGCGGCATTTCCGCGCTCGTGCTGATCAATCCGGACAATCCCTCCGGAAACTGCCTGACGCGCGAAGAGCTGTCAGAGCTTACGGAATGGGCGGGCGATGAACACATCCGCCTGATCGTCGATGAATCGTTTGCCGATTTCGCGGACGGCCCCGCGCTGACGCTGTTTGACCACGATCTGCTCGCGGCCAATCCGCAGCTGATCGTTGTCAAGAGCATTTCCAAGTCGCACGGCATCCCCGGACTCCGCCTCGGCGTGCTCGCATCGGGCGACACCGAGCTGATTTCCGCTGTCAGCAGCCGTCTGGCGATCTGGAACATCAATTCGCCGGCGGAATTCTATATGCAGATCTTTGAGAAATACCGTGCGGACTATGAGCGCGGTCTGGCGCTCCTGCGCGCCGAGCGAAAGCGCTTTTTCGGTCTGCTTTCATCGGTGCCGGGCATCCGTCCGATCCCCTCGCAGGCAAATTACATCATGGCAGAGGTCACGGGCGGCGTCACGGCTGCGGCACTGGCCGAAAAGCTGCTTTCCCATGATCTTCTCATCAAGGATCTG
>JAGDBX010000108.1 GCA_018110935.1 Oscillospiraceae bacterium | reverse complement strand
TCTGATACATAAAGAAATGTCCGGCCAGCGCCGGACATTCTCTGTCAGAAATCATCATCGTAATCATGGGTCTCAATACGGCAGTTCGGCAGCTTCTCCTGTAAAGCCATAGCATCCTTAAAGTTAAAGTGCTTTGATTCTACGCCCAGCAATTCCAGCTGTGTCATGGTTTTCAGAAAGTCGAAGTCTTTTTGTTCATCAGTTCCGAATATTATTAGTCTTTTCAGCGTAGGGATCTGTGCCAGACAGGAGAAATCAGACACCTGATCGCAGAAGATTAATTCCAGTGATTCAAGTTCCGGCAGTTTTGTCAGAACGGAGCAGTCGCTGATGTTCCCAAGAGAAAGCTTTTTCAGATGTTTCAGCTCTGCAAGAACCTGCTCGTCGCCGGGGTTACGGAAACTGACTGACAGTTCGGTCAGATCCGGTGCATAACGCAGCGCTGCACGGTCATACCGGCAGTCATTCAGATGGAGGATGCGCAGATTCGGGAAACGGGAAAGAAATGTGTTGTCTGTGATCTCACATCGTGACAGCCGCAGCCATTCAATTTGCTCCATGCCCTCAAAAAGCGTTGTGTCGATCTTCTCAGGGTCATAGGGGTGTCGCCCGCGCCTTCTGCTGTTGTAGGTCAGTTCCGTCTGTCCGGAAAGCTATGCCATACGAACCGCTTCCTGCAGCGTATCTGCATAACGGGAACGCAGCCGGACAGAACGGTTTGCGATCTGATACTGCTGAGCAGAATGCCATAGCTGATCCTTGATCTCATCCCGCAGATCAAGCGGTTCCAGGATCACGACCTTTGAAGCATGGATCAGTGCCCATGACCGGACGGATTCCCGCGTCGTACGCACGCTGATTCGGATGACATCGGGGCCTGTTTTTCCATCGTGCAGAATCTTGAAATCCGTGCCGAATACATCAACGATCTCATCGACTGCCATATCGGAGACCTGCAGCTTGAAGTTCTCGATTGTTCCGCCGCATAGCTCCGGCTGTGCATCTGCATAAATGCTCATGCCGCCCGATGCCATGACATCCAGATACTGCCGGATCTCAACACGCGGTGTTTCCAGCACGGCCACATCGCAGATCCTGTCCAAGCGCCAAGTCCGCATTTCCTCCGCGCCTTCCTCAGCGCCGATCAGATAGTATCTGCCGTTCTTGCAGACCATTTCGTATGGATTGACAGTCAGGTATGTCTGATGCTTTCGCTTCGGCTTCAGATCCCTGTCATAATAAACCTCATTGAACCTGAGCTGATGCCGCCGGAAGATCGCGCTCTGCACATCTTCGATCGTTGCGAAGATGCCCTGCTGTTTATTCTTCCGCGTATGCTTGATCCGTGCCTTCTGGCGCTCAACATATTTGTGGAAGATCGGCGAACCGAGCTTTGCAAGCGATTCGATGATACCCTCCGCGCCTTTCGGTGTCACAAAATCGGAATACAGCACGCTGTCAACAAGATAGCGCAGTTCGCCGTCAGTCAGATGATCGGCGTCATAGTACAGCCCATCCTCTTCCTGCACAACGGAGATACCGGCAAGACGCATGATCTCCAGCTTGCCGTACAGCGTATTCCGCGAAGGCTTGAATCCGTAGCGTTCTTCAATCCGTTCGCGGAGCCGCCCCTTTTTCATGTGGTGTGCAGCATCAGTCTCCTCTGCGAGAATGTCCAGAATCATCAGCAGAAGCAGGCCCTTTTCCTCCTGCACTGCCTGCGGGATCTGAATCATCATTACGATCTCTCCTTTCCGTCATCCGGCCTTTCTGTCTGCATTATACCACATTCGATGTTCAGAAAAATGAACACGATGTAAAAGAATCAGGTGATCAATTTTCTGAACAGTCTATGTGATACAATAGCCCTGTCGGAGGGATGAGAAGTGAAAGTGTTTATCAGCGGATCAAAGACGGTCCATACGCTGCCCGAAACGGTGAAAGCCCTGCTAAACTGTTACTGCAGGCACGGCTGTACCTTTCTGATCGGAGACTGCGGCGGAACGGACAGGCTCGTGCAGAAATACCTGTATGAGCAAAACTATCCGGATGTCGTTATCTATGTCAGCGGCGGGCATATCCGGAATCGTGTCGGGAAATGGCCGGTGAGACATATTCCTGTGCCGAAACATATCCGTGGGTTTGCGTTCTACAGACAGAAGGACATCGCAATGGCGCAGGGCTGTGATGCGGCGGTCATGCTCTGGGACGGCATCACACGCGGGACATACTGTAATATGAAAGATATCCGGAGACTGCAGAAGCCGTTTGCTTTGTTCATGGCTGAACCGGGAGAATCCGGACAATGAAACTGTGAAGCTGATTCGTATTCAGATTTTTGAACAGCGTATGCGGTAGAATCATTTCAGTAGAGAGGGGGCATCGGCATGAGCAGGAGTTACAAACATTCGCCGGTCTGGACGGATCCGTGCGGCGACCGACGATTTGAAAAGAAATATGCGAACCGTCGTGTGAGGAACAGAAACGAACTGTTACAGTTTTCTGCATATAAGCGACTGTATGCAGCATGGCGGATCGTAGAATGCAGTTTCTTCTGCACGCTGTCACAATACAATTCCAACTGCACACAGCCTTGTCTCAGTGCGACAGAAGAAACTGTTCAGGAATGGAAAAAGGAATACCGGAGGAAATGAAATGGAGGGCTATTTATGAAGCGCGGCGTTTTCTGGCTGATCGGCGAAATCCTGCACTGCTTTCCGTTTGACGGCGGTTATCAGGAAGGGATTGCAAAACCTGGCAATACCTACAATCACGAAAAGCTGTGGACGCTGGTCCGCCCGCACGGCTGCAGCAAACCGTTTGACTACTACCCGCGCGGACGCGTTGAGATCACGCCGAAAGGAAAAGCTGTGATCTATATGAACCCGCAGATCGGAGCGGCTTTTCTGCCGCAAATCTGTGCCGCATTCGGACTGAACGACCCGACCGTCAGATATGATCACAGCGCACATTACCGCTGCTATTTTGATGAGGAGGATTCGCATGAAATATGATGTCTTATAAATTTATCGATTCGGATACGCTACGAGAAATGCTGCGCGGCAAAGAACTAGCACCAGCACTCGAGTGCATCCTGTTCGCACAGAGTAGAAAGTGGGGCTTGGCGAAGGAACAGAACGCACTGACGGTACGCCTGTCTGACCTGAAAAAACAGGCAGTTCCATATTAAGAACTGCCTGTTTTTGTGTGATGACGGGAATTACGTTAATACTCAAGAAGGATATATCTGGCTGTTGCGGGGGAATACAAGTCAAACTGATTCCGGAACTGCCTCAGAAGAACTAGATCATAGCTGTTAACTTTGCCGTCCTTATCAATGTCAGCTTTTTTCCAAGTCTCATAATTCAGTGAGTAGTTGCCGAGCAGATACTGCTGAAGGATTTCCAGATCGGTCATGCCATTATTCGGATCATCATAGAACTGGCGGTTCCCGTTTAAATCACCGCGCATGGCTAACGAACTGTCGAGGGCAGCGCCGTTACGGCTGTTCAGTTCCGGATGTTCTCTGGATTCCCACTCATAATGATAATGTACATCATTCGCTGCGAAGTCCGCATCAGAGCAGAGAAAATATTTATATCTGCCGCCATAGGTCTTAAATGGATAAACAGCACTATCCGGAACCATGTTATCAGAATATTGTTCATAAAAGAGTGAGCCGTTGTTATCGTCATTAGTGACATCTACATGATACCAGGTACCGTCCAGATTGACCAGATTCCATGCATGTTCGAGGACACCGGTGGTACGGTTGTATCCCATGACGTAATCGGTGGGAATACCGGCTTTGTCCATAAGGATTTTATAGGCTCTTGCATAGCCGTCACAAACCGTGTAGTACTTTCCGTCTGATTTCTTATGCAGGAAAACGGATGCATCGACATGGTTTTTATCTGTTTCAGAAAGATTCGATGGAATGGGTTGGTTCTTTCGTTTCAGGATATTGATCTTGCCAACAACCGGATCATAGAACACACGGTCGCAAATCCACTGCTGAAGGCGAACAGCTTTTTGCAGTTTTGTCATGGAACTGTTCGTTTCCTTATTCACAACATAAGTTGCCATTTTGTCAATATAATCCTTCATAAAGGAGTAATCGGAGTAGTTTTCAAAATTCTCCAGGATCCTACTCTCAAATTTATCTTCAAATTTCGGTTCCTGCCCGGCGGATGTGTTTTTCAGAAATGAAAAACCATTGATAGTCTTGACTTTTGAACCGATGCAGAAAGAACCGTACAGGTTTAAAATCTCCTGACCGGTCTTATTGGATTCAGTTGACTTAATAACCACGGTTTCCAGATTACTGTTATTCCCGAAATTCGTATCATCCGGTCGTGTGAGACTGAAATTCTGCAGTTTCAGAGTCTTCAGATACGGATTGTTTGTAATTGCACCATACCAAATCGATTTAACATCAGATTCGAAATAGGAACCGTTTTTTTTAGCAGGGTATGCGCACAGCGCGGAACCGTCCTTCGTATACAAGACCCCATCAATAGATTGATACTTTGTATTTGCGGAGTCGACATAGTAAGCAGATACATTGCGGACACCGTTAAATGCACAATAGCTGATATCAGTCGTTTTGGCCGGAAAATACATTTTGTCCGGTAGAACTGCATTCTGAAATGCATATCTTTTGATTGTGGTGAGGGTGTCCGGCAGAGACAAATTCACGAGATTGGTGCATTCATTAAAACAGGATTCCGGAATGGTTGTTACGGATGATGGAATGGAAAGATCGCGGATGGAGGATCTTTCAAATGCTTTATTGCCGAGCGTCAGCTTTATGCCTGAATTATCAAACTTTACCTTTGTCAGTTTTTTTGTTTCAGCAAAAGCGCTGTTAAATAGATTTGCAGTCTGCACATTGCTCCTGAACTGAAAGAGGTTCAGCTTTGAATCGGCAAATGCATTACCGTAAATATCACAGTTTTTTGCATAGCAGTTGAAGTTCTGGATTCCGGATTGATAAAACGCTTTTTCGTTGATTGTCAGGTTTTTAACAGAAGTATTGGCTGTTACAGTGGTAAGCTGCGAGGTGTAGGCAAACGCAGTGGATTCAATCGTAAGATCGGAGCTGCTGAAAGAGACAGTTTTGATCTTTGAACCCCAAAACGCATATGCTTTGATCCTCTTGACCGGATATGTTTTGCTGTTGTAGGTAACGGTTGCAGGCACTGTGGCACTGGTCAGATCAGCAGAGTAATCTGTAACAGCAGCAGAGGTTGCGCCGGAACTGTCTTTGTAAGCCTGATAGCTGAGACCGTTCTGAGGGAAGCGAGCAATAATAGTGTCTGCCGCTTCAGCAATTATAGCTGAATGATGAACTGTTTCGCGTATCATTGGCAGAGACGGAGCGGATGCCAGAGTCACTGCACTGAGCAGAACGGCCGTGAGTTTCTTGAATTTCATCACATTATCCTCCTTCTGGTGCATATCTACACCATAGCAAGTATATCATAAAAGTAGGACAGTTACAAGTCGAGTATTGCGATAGAATCAATAGTAAGTGCGAAATATCGATGCTAAGCTGTTCCGGAGCGTAACGACCGGCCTGATGAACGAAAAAAGACCGGCAGTTCATTTTCCGGTCTTTTCTTCAATCGATAGATTATACAAAAGGGTGTAACCCGCCAGATACACTTTCTCTGATAAATTATATAGCGTACGCCCGTCCGGGGCTTCCGCTTCTGCAACGACTCGCAACAGAACGGGATGCGTATCGTTTGTCAAGTCATTCCGTTCTTCGGACATTTACGCTTACAGAAACGTCTTCTGCAAAATTGATGTCAAATTGATGTCAAAAAGCTCATCCGTCAGAAATTGTTAAAAGCAAAAACCTCGTAGAATCACGTATCTACGAGGTTTTCGATTGGTTGCGGAGGGCGGATTTGAACCACCGACCTTCGGGTTATGAGCCCGACGAGCTACCAGACTGCTCCACTCCGCGTCGATTACTAGTATATTATAGCATACTCATAGTGAAATGTCAAGCGCATTTCAAAAAAAGGTGGGAATACACAAAAGAATGTGCGCATCTGCTGGCTTTTTTGTCTTCACGAATCAGAAGCCGGCCGCCTCGGCTTTTTCTTCCTCTGTTGATTATTTTTTTCTGCTCCCATTGCGTTTTTCAGGAGAATATGCTATAATATAAGATGCTATTATATGTACCCGAAAGGAATCAGATCATGAAAACCGAAATCACATCGGACAGTCTTATTTTCGGACGAAACGCCGTTACAGAGGCGCTTCGCGCAGAGACACCGATCGATTTTATACTCACAGTTTCGACGAACGGGCCGCTGGGCACGGTTTGCGCAGATGCCAAAAAGCGCGGGATTCCCGTCAAGCTGACGGACAGCCGCAAACTCGACCAGATGACCGATAACGCCAATCATCAGGGCATCTGCGCGGTCGGCGCCTGCACGCAGTATGCCTCTGTATCCGATATTCTGCAAATTGCAGAAGATAAAGGCCAGCCGCCGTTTCTCGTCCTCTGTGACGGCATTGAGGATCCGCACAATCTCGGTGCGATTCTCAGAACCGCAGAGGCCGCTGGTGTACACGGGGTTATTCTGCCCAAACGCCGGAGTGCCTCACTGACACAAACGGTCTTCAAGACCTCGGCAGGCGCGGCAAGCTGGATCCCCGTCGCCAGAGTCAGCAACCTCGCGACGGAAATGATCGTGCTCAAAAAGAAGGGCATCTGGTTTTACGGTGCCGATATGAACGGCGCCCCCGCCGCAGGGACAGATCTCTGCGGTGCCGCGGGACTTGTGATCGGTTCGGAGGGCTTCGGTCTCAGCGCACCGGTCAAAGCACAGTGCGACGGCATCATCTCTCTGCCGATGTTCGGCAAAATCAACTCACTGAACGCATCCGTCGCAGCAGGCATCCTCATGTACGAAGCAGTCAGACAGAGAATGAACAGGAATCAGTAAGGAAAGGAATGTTTCCGCTATGCAGAATGAATCATTTGATGATTTGAAGATAGATCCGGCAGCACAGGAATCTGACAGAAAAGCCGAAGGACCGGAACAGGCTGCAGAACAGAAAGCTGAAGGATCCGGACAGTCCGATGCCGGACAGCCTGTGAAAACAGCTGTATTTCCGGCCGCAAAACCGCCGCGGGAAGACTCCGGGAAACCGGAGCCGGATGAGAAGCAGGCGGCGGAAGACGGCGCGAAAGCACCGCCGAAACGCGAAAAGGAGCCGCCGAAAAAAGGCAAACACGGCAGACCGCTGAAAACCGATCCGTACGGAAATCCGATCCGGATCAGAAAGCAGGGCGGCCCGCTCCGGAGCGAAACGCCCGTACAGGATGTCAAACCGTCGGATATCCGGAAGCCGCAGGTCTCCTTTATGAACTCCATCGCGAATCTGGAGCCCGCCTCCCGGGCCAGATGGACCGGCTCCGCAACGGCACAGCAATATGATCACGCCGTCATGCAGTCTGAACAGTCCGACGAAAAGCAATACGAGCCGAAGATCCGGAAAATGACCGATTCCACGCGGGCAAAGGAACGCCGCAGTCACAGGCGTCCGACCGAGCCGCTGCCCTATATCAAGGAAACGCCGGTCGAATCCGCGCCCCAGGTCTCCGGCAGAAAGAAGAAAAAGCACAGATCGCTCCTGATGACCGGCGAGCTGGACCGGATACCGGAAAAGCTGACGGAAAGCACGGCGCAGCTGGAAGACGGGAGACACTCGATCGCTGACGCATCCGGCATAGATTTTTCTGTCGGGATGCCGCCCTCTGAACAGGTGAGGGATATACCGGTGCGGGAGAAGGATCTTCGCCGCCGGCATGAGGAAAAACGCCGCGAAAAGAGTTTTCAGCAGCCGGAGGACCGCGCGACCGTTCAGAACGATCTCAATGAGCTGAGCACTAGCCTGTCGATCCGCTCAGCCCTGATCGGGCTGATCTTTGCGTGCAGCGCTGTGATCACCCTGCTGGACTGGATTCCGCGGCTGCCGCTGCCGCAGTTTCTTTCCAGCGCAGAGGCACCCGTCAGCTTTCTGACCATTCAGATCCTGCTGGGACTGCTGGCACTCCCCTTTTCCGGCGAACTGCTGAAAACGGGATATGCCAAGCTGATGCAGCTCCGCGCGGACAGTGACTCTCTGGCCGCCATGAGCATGGTTTCCGCGATGCTGGCCGCAATTCTGCTGCTGCCGAGCCCGAATATGCTCAAAACCGGCGTCTGCTCGATCTATATCTCCGTCGGTCTGCTTTCGCTCTGGCTCAACACCATATCAAAGAAAATGATCGTCACGCGCGCGATCCGGAATTTTGCCGTTCTTTCTGACAATTCACAGAAATACGGCATCCGGTATGTGGAAGATGAAAAGCGCGCCGAAAACCTGACGCGCGGCACGATCGGTGATCTGCCGATCCTTGCGGCAATGCAGCCGGTCGATCATCCGAAGGATTTTCTCAAATATACTTTTCATCCGATCTGGGCGACCGCTTCTGCAGGACTGCCGTTCCGGTCATCTTCCTGCTTTCAGCGGCTTTCTCCGTGATCATGGCCGTGCTTCGCATGGGAACAGTTGAGAGTGCTGTCTGCTACGGCACATCTCTGTTTGCGCTCTGCTTCTCGGCCTGTGCCTGCACCGCAATCACGCTGATCTCCAATCTGCCGATGGAAAGCGGAACAAAGGCCTATGTGCGAAACGGCGGTCTGCTGCTCGGTTATCAGAGCGTGGATGATTTTTACGATGTCAACACGGTGATGCTTGACGCACGCACGCTCTTCCCGAAGGACAGCACAAAACTGGAAAATATCGAGCTGACGGGTGATGTCAGCAGCGAAGACGCCATTTTCTACGCTGCGGCGCTCACAAGGCACGGCGGAAGCATCCTGCGCGGAATGTTCCTCTCCGCGATGGAGCATGATGAACGTGTTCTGCCCGCGGTTGAGGATTATGCCTATGACGAGGGCAAAGGCATCAGCGGATGGATTCACAATCAGCGCATTCTGCTCGGCACAAGAGAGATGATGACCGCGCACAACACCGAAGGACTCCCGCCCGCCTCCAAAGAGGACGAGGCCTCCGCCGTCGGGAACCGCGTGCTGTATCTCTCTGTCTCCGGCACGGCGGCTGCGGTGTTCACAATCCGCCTGACAGCGGTCAAGACTGTGAAGCACTGGCTCCGCGCGCTGGACCATGAGCAGGTGTTTCTGCTGATCCGGAGCAACGATCCGCTTCTCTCACAGCGCGGTATCGCAAAGATGTTTTCCTTCCCGGAGGATCTGCTCAAGGTGATCCCCTCCCGTCTGGAGCCGGATTTCGCGGCCGAGACCGTTCCGATGAAAACGGCGCGTCCGTCGATGCTCTGTGCCGGAAGACTGCCCGGATTCATTCAGACGATTGTCGGCGCAAAGCGCATACGCTCCGCGGCAGCACTCGGCCTGATCCTGCAGATCGTCACGGCCTGTCTCGGATTCCTCTATGTGCTGCTCTTTGTGATGCTGCACGATTATGAAGACATCAACGGCGGTCTGCTGCTCGTCTATCATGTGATCTGCACGGTCATCACCGTCTGTTCGATCCGGCTGAAGGACACCTGACAAGGAGAGTGATCTCATGCCCCGCTTCCGGTCTCTCGCGCTTCTGACCGTTTTTTCGCTTCTGCTGACCGGCTGCGATCCGGCGGATCTGTTTCTGAACGATGAAGACTCCGCCGCAATGATCTCTGATCACAGGGAGCAGCGGTATGACACAGAGCAGGTGCGCACGGTCATCGCAAAGCTGCAGTCTGTCTGGAACAGTGACGATGAGGCACTTGTCACGGATCTGAAGGAACAGCTGCTCCGCGCCTCCAATGAGGCATCCGCGATTTTTCAGCGTGCAGAAATGCAGTATTACGCAGACTGGAGCAACAGAGATCTTTCCGCTCTGCATGATCAGACGCTGCAGGACAGCTTTGAAGTCAGCGAAGCCGTCAGGTGGGCGTTTGCGAATGCGTCACGGAAATCAAAATACGCGGCACTGTTTGAACCGCTGACGGATCCGGAAACGGTCGATTATTATCTCGCCTCCAATCTGAGCCGTGTCTGCTCGTATGCCCGGACAGACGCGATCAACGGGAACGCGCTGCTGGATGATTATTATGACACTGCATACCGCACCGACGACAGCATAGACGACACAAACAAGGCCTGTGCAGAGCTGTATCTGAAGACTGTTCAGGAGGATGAGAATTCTGATCTGTATTACGGGTACTACGCGCGGGATTACAGGCCGGATGATGTATCCGCGGCCTATCAGGTCATCTGTGAGGAGGTCGTCCCGCTCTATCAGGAGGTTCTGGATGCCGTTCAGGCAGACAAGCGGTACGGCAGGCTGGCAAAGGGAGAATTTGCCGTCACGGAGCCGTTTGAAACGCTCCGGAAGTATGCTGCGAATATCTCGCCGGCACTCGGGGAATCCGCCGAAAAGCTGACCGGCGAATCGCTCTATACGGTCGCATCCGGTGATAATTGCTATGACGGCTGCTACACGGTCAATTTCCCGCAGGAACAGACGGCAGAGATCTATTTCTATCAGGGCGGCGACTTCTACGACTTTTCGTCAGCGGTGCATGAATTCGGGCACTTTCACGCGGACTGGCGGGACAGAACGCCGACCATGCTGCAGAAAACCTGCATCGACATCGCTGAGATCCAGTCACAGGGACTGGAAATGCTGTATACGCATTTCTACGATGATATTTACGGTGCGGATGCCGGGTATATGGAACTGATGCAGATCTGCAATATGCTGGATTCTGTTGTGACGGGATTTGCCGTCGGAGAATTCGAGCGTGAGGTGATCGAACACAAGGACAGCTATACCGCAGAGGATGTGGAAAACGCGTACCGGCGTTTCCGTGATGAAAACGGCTTTCTCATGGATCTGTATCAGGTCACGCATCTCTATGAACAGCCCGGTTATTATATCAGCTACGGCGTTTCGGCGCTCGCCGCGCTGCAGCTCTATACAGAGATGCTCGGCAGCTTTGAAAAAGGCGCGGCGCTCTATCAGCGCATCGCAGAAATCCCCGTCTATTCCGGCGAATACCGTCTGCAGCGGGCGCTCAGAGAATGCGGATTCCGGGAACTGTTTTCAGAGGATTCCATTCACACTGCCGCTGAGAGCATCCGTGAACGGGTACAGAAACTCGCAGGATGACGGCGTTTTCCGGCGGACTTCCATTCAGAACATAAAAGCCCCCGCTTTTTCGGCGGGGGCTTTGGTATGCTGCGAAAACAGGGCGTTTTGCCGTCTGAGGCAGCGGCTATACGCAAATACTTCAGATCGGTGCCTGCGGAGGTTCTCCGCCCCACGGTGCGGCAGAATCGTCCCGCACGCCGGGTACTTTGAGATCGTAGCCGTTGACCTCGATCACCGCATCGTCAAGCTCGATCACCATGCAGTGACGCCCGTTGATCTGATCAAGGCGCACCTTGTTCTTCGCCTCATTCTTCACATTGACGACGATTTCAGGCGTGCGGATCACTGTTTTCGGCGCCACAAGACGCTCCGGCTTCAGTGTTGTGCCGACTGTCTCCGCAAAGACCTCCTCGGTCCGCGCAAGACGCTCCTCCGGCACGCCGGCTTCGGACAGCATACGGTGCAGAATCCTGCCCGTCACCTCGGTCGGCGAATCGTCGGTCTTGTTCTTCACGACGATTTGCTCCAGCTTCTCGTTGACGGTCGTCACTGTCTCATAGGTCAGATCATCGCCGAGCAGCGTGTCCAGCACCTGCTTCATATCGTCCTGCTCCGCTTCGATCGTCGGCTCCACATCGCATTCAAGGAAGGTATCGACCAGCTTTTCATTCGGCGCGTTCGGCGTTTTGGTGTAGTACAGCACATGATGCACATCGGTCGCGCGGTCGGAGAAGACCGGGAAGAAAAAGCCGTCCATCGGTGCCTTGCTGATGATCGCGTTCGGATTGTCAAGGCGAAGGATCTCATCGTCGGAATGATTGTAGACGAGCGTGCCCTCCGCTTTCCTGATCGGGCAGAGTGCACAGACCAGATACCGGAATACCTGATCGGAATTCTCCTCATCGAGCTCATCCATTTTGTTCTTGCGCGGGGGATCGTACTGGCAGTATGCCGCGATCACGGCGTACGGCTCATCGGATTCAAGCGAAGACGCGAGCTTCCCGAGAAATTCCAGCGCGGTTTCCTCCTGCTTCAGCTCTGAACGGAGCAGCGAAGTCAGAAAAGTCTGTGCGCCGTCTTCTCCGTAAGAATGATTTCGGAACGGCAGCTCGCTGCTCTGCTTGCCGAGACTTGTATTCAGCACTCGTTTCATGGTGTCATAGAGGATCTGGCTCTCCGCCGACGGGACTGAGGACGCGTGACGAAGGCAGACACCTCGGACATTCTGCATCCCGTCGATATAGGCGGTCAGGACACGGTGCATGATAAAGTATTTTGCTTCGGGATTGAAATGGTTTCTGATTTCACTCAGTTCTTTGCGGTTCATTTCTGTTCCTCTCTTTTCAGGGCAAAAAAAGGGTGCCGTATCTCTGCGGCCTGCAGTCTGCCTGCAGCAATTCCGCAAGAACATACGGCAGCCCGGCGGTTTTCATTACTGGCTGATATGCGCGTTGAGCTTCTCGACGAGCTCATCGGCACTGACGCCGTGAACCGCACACGCCTGTTCGATCGACTCGCCGCGGGAAGCCGGGCAGCCGAGGCAGTGCATTCCCATCTCAAGGAAGAAGGGCGCGGTCGAAGGGGCCATATCCAGGATATCGCCGATAATCGTATCTTTTGTGATTTCCATGTGAAACCCTCCTTTCATAAGAAAGCCGGGCACGATGAAAACCGTGCCCAGCCTTGTAATCAGATTACTCCTGATTCTTCATCTGTGCATAGCACTCGCTGCAGTAAACAGCGCGGTCTTCCTTCGGACGGAAGGGAACCTTCGCCTCTTTGCCGCAGTTTGCGCAGACTGCTGTGAACAGCTCGCGCTCAGAAGATCTGCCGGCATTCTTTCTTGCATCACGGCAGGCCTTGCACTTCTTCGGGTCGTTGGTGAAGCCCTTTTCCTGATAGAACTCCTGCTCGCCGGCGGTGAATACGAATTCCTGTCCGCACTCAGTGCAGATTAAGGTTCTGTCTTCAAACATGATCTTTTCCTCGATTCTTGAATTTTGGACCGCGGTCGTATGTGCGCCACCACTGGTTGCTGATCATCGCTGCGGGCATTGCCCTCGAAGCGAACGGGGTATTGCAGGTGAAAAGCTTCACACGCGCTGGAAGAAATGCTGCCGGGTCATGTGATTTCAGGGTCGCCGAAAGGCCCCACCCTCTTGGGGACAGTCATCCGGACTGCACGGGCATTGTCTGTTGTTCTGAACAGAAGATGCTGCTGTCAAACCGCGTCAGAGTCTCCCCTGCGCCTCCGGACAGCCCGGAGCTTGCGTCTGCCGCGCTGAATCGCGTTATCGACGCTCTTTTCAGAGATTTGCAGTCGGGAAGCGATCTCACTGTAAGAGAAGTCCGCTGCCGCCAGACAGAATACCTCCAGCTCCTGTCTGCTGAGCACATCCGTCAGCTCCCGGTACAGCTCTGTGACACGCTCCTTCGTCAGAAACTGCTCTTCCGGCGATTCCTCGCCGTCCTGAAGCAGAAGCTCTGATTCCGTTCCGGGATCATCCAGAGACAATCCGGCCGGATTCCCGGAAGACTGCGTCACGCGTACTGCGTTCCGGATGCGGTTGCGGATGCACACCGCCGCAAAGGTACGAAAGCTTGCCGCACGGTCACTGTCATAAGCAGAAACAGCCGAAAGAAGCCCGATCAGACCCTCCTGTACATAATCCTCCGCATCTGCTGCCGATGCAGCATACCGGAAGGCGATACGGAGCACAAGCTGCCGGTATCGCTGAAGGATCACGGTGCCCGCCTCAGGCTGTTCCCGCAGAACAGAAACCAGTTCCTCATCGGACATTTCAGAAAATGCTTCAACAGAAATACTTTCCATCGAAACCTCCTCACCATCCGCGGGCTGTGCTGTCTGCGATCGCACCGTCAGAACCCGCCGCCCGCGCAGAACCGCGTTTGGCAGGGTATGACCTGATTACATCATATCCGAAAAGCGGATATTTGTCAAGAGATTATGCGAATTTTCCCGTTAAAAAGCAAAAAACGGCGATTTGCATATCTTTCAACAACTAAAATTGTGGATTCGGCCGAATCAATCAGCCTGAGAAAATGCCGCACGGCCGTCACGGAAAAGGTTTCCGCCGTGCGAATCTATCGCGGTCAGAAGCGGAAACGCATCAAATGTCAGCCGCTTGACCGATTCACAGCCGAGATCCTCATAGGCAATGACCTCACAGGCTGTAATATGCGAAGCCGCAAGCGCACCCGCACCGCCGACGGAGCAGAAATACACCGCACGGTTCCGGATGATCGCCTCACAAACAGCCTCAGAACGCTCCCCTTTTCCGATCATCGCAAGCAGTCCGGCATCGAGAAGCATCGGTGCATACGGATCCATTCTGCCGGATGTGGTCGGTCCGCAGGCTCCGATCGGTCTGCCGGGAGGCGCCGCGGTCGGACCGGCATAATAAATCACCGCATCGCGTAGCGGATAGGGCAACTCGCCTTCTCCGTGCATTGCGGCGGCAATTCGCTTATGCGCAGCATCGCGGGAGGTATAGACTGTGCCTGACAGAAACACCCGATCGCCCGCGTGCAGGAGCTGCTGCTCCCGCACGATCCCGGGCAATTCGGATACATGACAATGATAATCCATGGATCAGCTGTTCCAGCCGTCGCTGTTCTCGCCTGCCATCTCGGAGAGCTCCTCAAAGCTCGAACCGAAATCGCCGTCCTTCTTGGCGGAATCGCCGCTCTTGCCGAAGCTGCTCTTGGAAGCAACTTCGTCAAAGCTCTCAAAAGCGGGAACATCGTCATCGTCGTTGACGGTGGAGCGTGCCTCGCCGATGACACTCTTCGCCTCGGTCAGACGGCTGCCGGCCTGGCTGGAGAGATTGTCGAGAATCAGCGAGATCTCGTTGAACTTCTTGGAAACAGCATCAATCTCGCTGCGAAGCAGCGCACGGACTGTGCGGGCTGTTTCGGTCGAACGCTTGTTGCGTGCCTCAGCCTCCTGCACAGAATCACGGATCGACGCTTCTGCATCGGCGACAGTCTGGATTGCCTTCGCGTCAGCCTCGTTGATCTTGCGCTCCGCTTCCGCATCAGCATTCGCGACGGTCTCCGTCGCCTTTGCGTCTGCTTCAGCGATCATGGTCGCAGCCTTCTGCTCCGCGTCGGTCACGGTCTGCTCAGCCTTCGCGTTCGCGTCGCTGACGATCGTTTCCGCCTGCGCCTGCGCGTCCTTGGTCAGCTTATCAGCCTTTGCACGCGCCTCGGTCGCAACCTTCTTTGCAGTCATCTGCGCTTCCATGAACAGCGCGCTCATGTCGAAGCTGGAATCATTGCTGTTCTCCTTGAGCTCGGCAACCTGCTGATTGAGGTTCTCGATCTCGCGGTCCTTGTCAGCGATCTGGCTGGTCGCCTCGGCAAGCTGTGCCTCGTACTCCGCGAGCTTCTGCAGATCCGCCTCACTGGAAAGACCTGCCTGCTCCTCAATGATCGCCTTCTTCGCTTCCAGCTCTGCGGTCAGGGATGTGACTTCAGCGGTCGCGTCCATCAGCTTGGACTGGAGCTCTGCCACAACCGCCTCAGCCGCACCGGCATCACCGGCACTGGAGCGCAGAACCTCGTTATCAGAGTTGAGCTTGGAGACCTGTCCCTGCAGCTCGAGGATCTGATTCTGCAGATTGGCGGACTCCTCCTGTGCGATCTGGAGCTCCGCACGGGACGCGTCCAGATCTGCGCTGATATTGGTCAGCTTTTCGGCAGCTTCCGCCGCCTGCTGTCTCAGCTGAAGCAGTTCCTCAGTGGCACCGCTTCCGTCGCCGCCTTCGATCACAGGACGGTTCTTGAGCTCCTCCTGTGCAGCACGGAGCTGATTCTTCGTTGTGCCGAGCTCGCCGCGGAGGCGGGAAAGCTCTGCTTCATATTCCTGCTCAAGCTGGTCGGTCATGCCGCCGCCTGAAGCAGCCTTTTCTTTCCATTCATCGCGTTCTTCTTCGAGTGCATAAATTTTTGAATTAAGTTCATCGATGTATTTCAGTACATCTTCCTTGACAAATCCACCCATACGGGCTGTTCTCAAAACACTTGGCTGATCCATAAATAAACGCTCCAATCCTCCGCAAAAAATAGACGATCCAAACAGTAAGGAGAGTGTCCTGCGCTTGTCCGCGCACGACTGCAAAGTCTTCGCAGACCGCACCGGCTGAACTGTTGCGGATCCAGTCGGTTTCCGGCGCAATCACAGACGCATCCTACTCTGATCATATCTATAATATCATATTTTCGCTTGTTTTGCAAGGGGCTGAATGTAGAAAAACCGGAATCGTTTTCGTGCAGTTTGACGAAAGTATGACGGAAGTTTGAACAGAATACACAAAAAACAGCGGACAGCCGCGTATTCTGAGGCTGTCCGCTCGCAGATTCATTTTATTTTTTATCAAGGATCTTGAAGATCTCAGAGAGATCATCGTCATCATCCAGACGCGGGATCGCGGAAGACGATTTCTGTGCCGCCGGCTTTCTCGGTTCCACAGCGGTAAAGCCCTCGACCAGCGGATTACTGATCGCGATCGGCTCCTCAACCGGAACGGTTGTCCCGCCGGGTTCATCATAGCCTGCAGCGATGACCGTGATGACCATTTCATCGCTGAGGTCTTCCTTGAATGCCGTACCGAGAATGACCTCAACACCCTGTGCAGCGGTCTCGGTGATCATCTTCGTGGCAGCATCGACTTCGGAGGAAAGGGCATCCTCGCTCATCGCAATATTGATGAGCAGACGCTTTGCGCCGGTGATGGAGGTCTCAAGCAGCGGGCTGGAGATCACGGCGGATGCCGCCTCGTCTGCCTTGTTCTTGCCCGCGCCGTGGCCGATCGCCATGGGCGCGTAGCCTGCACCCTTCATGATTGTGGAAACATCGGCAAAGTCAAGGTTGATATAGCCGTCCTCGACGATCAGGTCGGAGATCGACTTGACGCCGGTCTTCAGGATATCATCCGCCATCGCGAAGCTCTGACGCATGGTCAGCGGCTTATCCACGCCGACCAGCAGGCGCTCGTTCGGAATGATGATCAGAGAATCAACATACTGCTTCAGTGTCTCGATGCCGCGCTCTGCCTGTGCCATTTTCTGCTCGCGCTCAAACGCGAACGGCTTTGTAACGACCGCGACGGTCAGGATGCCAAGCTCCTGTGCAATCTGCGCGACGACCGGAGCAGCACCGGTGCCGGTGCCGCCGCCCATGCCGGCGGTGATAAAGATCATGTCAGCGCCCTTCAGAGCGTTGCTGATCTCATCGCGGTTCTCTTCGGCAGACTGTCTGCCGACTTCGGGCTTGTTGCCCGCGCCGCGGCCTCTTGTCAGCTTTGCGCCGATCTGGATGCGCGTCGGTGCCTTGGAGTTCATCAGTGCCTTTGCGTCCGTGTTGATCGCGATATACTCGATGTTCTTCACATCCGCCTGCACCATGCAGTCAAGTGCGTTGCCGCCGCCTCCGCCGACGCCGACAACCTTGATATTGACCTGCGGATCAAATGAATCTTCGTAAACAAAATCAGTCATCAATGTTCCTCCATTCGACAGCCCGAGCGATCGGGGCAGAGCCGTCACGAATACATATATATGATTATTTTATCACAGCTCTGCGCCGATTGCAAGCTAAATTCGGATTTTTTTACAGTTGCACAAGAAATATCAACCGAAATACGCCGTTTATGGCAAAGTTGCGGTTGTTTCTGTTGTTTCTGATGCCGTGGTATCGGCAGAAACCGCTGTCGTTTCACCGGCCTGATCCTCCGGAATGACCGAGATCTGATTGTTCCCGATCATGGTGAAGCGGTATTTTTTCTGCGGATTGACTTCCTCCTCCGCTTTCAGCGCGAGCCTGAGCTTATAGACCGCGTCGCTGCTGTTGCCCATGTGATACGTCACATGCTCGCCGATCTCCACAAGAATATCGCTCTGATCGCGCAGATCGACGGAGACAATCCGGTCGCTGTCACATTCCGCGACCGCAGCGGTCATTGTGCGCAAAGCGGAATCAAGCCGCTGATCCTCTGACTGGATCGGTTCTCCCGGCGTACTGACTGCCGGGTTGTAGCCTGTGACAAGCAGAAGGCCCTCGCGCGGGGAATCATCCTTCAGCATTTCCAGAATCTTTCCCGATGAACTGACGAGCAGATAACCGTAGCTGCAGGAGATATTCGCGACCGGAACCGCCTTTTCAACCGTAATCTGCACCGTGGACGGAAACTGCTTTTTCACAGTGACCTTTTCGGCATAAACGACCGCATCCGCGATTGCCTTTTCCGCCGCCTTTGTATCGAGCCGGACAAGATTATCCTGATACTGGATGCCGGAAAGCCGCACGATCTCCTCATTCGCCGCGTCGGTTTCATTGTCCACGACGATATCCGTGACATTGAAAAACAGCGTCATCGAAAGCGCCGCGCCGATCCCGATCACAAGAACGACGACCAGCAGAAAATATACCGGATTCAGCCTCTTGCGGCGATGCTGCCGCTTGCTGCTCTGCCGGCGCTTCACATTTGTTTTCACCACATCTCGCATGGCAAGTCTCCTCTCTCTGCCGTTTTGCGCGAAGCACCGCGCAAAACGATGCGGCATTCCGCAGGAAGCCCGCTGTCAGGCGGGTTTTTCACAATCTCCACAGAGTTTTCAACAGTTTCGGGCCGCTGTGACGCTGATTTCCTCATTTTTCCGGAATTATTTTCAACATCGCGGCAGGTTTTCAACGAGTTATCAACAAAGCAAGGATCTCAAACCGTTTTTTTCGTTATTTCTGAAATTTCCGTAACCATCGTTTTCCGCATATCGGGAACGGTTACATCCGGCATCATGAAAGCACACTGCGGATGACATTCCAGACGGCTTCATCCGTATCCTGCCGGAACAGCGCTCCTGCCTTCTGACCCATTTCTTCGCGTTTTCCAGGGTTTTCATAGAGCTCCGTCAAAATCCGTTTCAGATCGTCAGAGCGAAGGTTCTTCTGTTCGATCACGAAAGCCGCGCCCGCGTTTCCAAGCACCATCGCGTTATGATACTGATGGTTTTCGGCTGCTGTCGGATAGGGAATCAGCACGGACGCTCTGCCGACAGCCTCCAGTTCACTGAGCGTGGAGGCGCCAGCGCGGGAGATCACCAGATCCGCAGCCGCAAGACAGACATCCATATCGTGAATGTATTCGCTCACACGGATGCGCGGGTCATCCGCGATGCCGCGCTCTGCGAGTGCTGCGGGAACGGTATCACGCCCGAATTTGCCGTAGGCGTGGATGTGATTGATCTCCATGCCGGAATCCAGATGCCATTTCATCAGATCGGGCATCAGCTCGTTCAGACACTGTGCCCCCTGACTGCCGCCGAAGGACAGAACCGTCATCCTGCCGTCAAAGCCGAGCTTTGCGCGTGCCTGCTCCCGCGTGCATTTTTTGAGCGCCCCGCGCACGGGAAGTCCCGTGACCTCCGTCCGGACATTCTGCGGAAAATAAGCCTTTGCCGCCTCAAATGTCATCATGACGGCTGAGGCTTTTTTCGCAAGCAGCTTGTTCGTGACGCCCGGATAGGCGTTCTGCTCATGAATGACCGTCGGAATGCCGAGCTGCTGTGCCGCACGGATCACAGGGCCGGCCGCGTAGCCGCCCGTACCGACGGCAAGATCGGGCGAAAAGTTCTTCACGATCTTTTTTGCGCGGCTGCCGGCAGTGAGCAGATAGCGGACAGCCTTCAGATTTCTGGCGATGTTTTTCGGTGAGAATGAGCGCTGAAATCCGGCGACCTGCACGGTCTCCATTTTGTATCCCGCAGCCGGAACCAGCGTCGCCTCCATGCCGTCCGGCGTTCCGGCGAACAGAAACTCCGCTTCCGGACAGTGCGATGAAATGATGCCCGCAATCGCAAGCGCGGGGTTGATATGTCCGCCCGTTCCGCCGCAGGCAATCAGAATCTTCATGGTAACTTCCTCATTTCGTTCATGTTGCGGAGAACAGCTCCGGAAAATGTCTGCAGATCAGCAGCGATTCTGCCGTGATCGTGCGGTTTTCGCGCATCCGCTTCCGGAATTCCGCCGGCGTCACAAATTCCGCCGCGTCCGTCTCACCGCGCTGCATCCGCAGTGCGCTGAGCGGCACATCGCGCCGGAGCAGAAAATAACAGAAATGAACATTTCTGCCGCGGTGATAGCCGCGCGGTTCCAGCTGCGCCGTACCGCAGAGAATGCCTGTTTCCTCCCAGAGCTCACGCACGGCTGCCTGCCGGAGCGATTCGCCCGCCTGCACGCATCCGCCGGAGATCTCCCAGCGTCCCGCATAGGATTTCTGCGGCGCGCGCCTTGTGATCAGCAGTCTGCCGTCCGGCCGGAGCGTCAGGATACTGACGATCATCCGGTATGTATCGGGCGGCGACGGTCTTCCGCGTGTGATGCGCTGGCCGGTCGGCCGGCGTCTGTAATCCACCAGATCCAGCTGCTCGGACAGCCGGCGTTCACGCCTGCGGTACCGGAAGGACGGCGCGCCGAGCGGAAGCCCGTCCAGAAGCCCGGCATAGATCGAGCAGAGAAGCCCCGGCTCTGTTCCGGTATATTCGTTCGTAACGATCAGATTCAGGAATTCGCGGACCGTCAGCCATTTCGCGTCTGCTGTCTCACCGGCCTGAAGCGCGATCGGTTCGGTTTCGGAACGGTCCGAAAAGAACAGATAATACGCAAAGAGTACCTGATCGCACCGCGTGACGCAGCGGAAGATCAGTTCGTCCGGCTTTGCCGTGATCCCGGTCTCCTCCCTGAGCTCGCGGCAGACTGCCGTCCGCTCCGGTTCGCCCGCACGCTTTGCGCCGCCGGTGATCTCCCACTGTCCGGCGTGCTTTTTCTCCGGTGCGCGCTTCGTCACGAGTATTTTTCCTTCACGGCTGACCGTCAGCACCTGCACGACAACCGCAAAGGTGCCGGGCGGGACCGGTTTGCCGCGCTGCATGGTACTGCCGAGCGGACGCCGTTCCGCATCAAACAGGTCGAGATATTCCGCCACGCGTCCGCCCCCCTAATGTGTTTTTCAGTTCAGCTTTGCCTGTCTGGATATATTGAGCAGAATGCCCATTTCGGCAAGCTGCATCATCAGTGCAGTGCCGCCGTATGAGAAGAACGGCAGCGATATGCCCGTATTCGGGATCGCGTTGCTGACAACGGCAATATTGAGCAGCGCCTGCAGACCGATGTGCATCGTCAGGCCGACCGCTACCAGCATACCGAATTTGTCCTTTGCCTTTGCGGCGATGTAAAAGCCGCGGAATACCAGCAGGCAGAACAGCAGGATGACCGTGATCGCGCCGACCAGACCGAATTCCTCACAGAGAACAGCGAACACAAAGTCGTTCTGCGCTTCCGGCAGATACTGGTATTTCTGACGGGACGCGCCGAGGCCGAGGCCGAACATTCCGCCCGAACCGATCGCGATCAAAGACTGGCTGGTCTGCCATGTCTGATCCTGCATATATTGCGGATTGAACGGATCGCGCCACGAAAGGATACGCGTCATATAGTAATCGATGCCCTTGAATTTGATCATGATCAGAAGGACAATACCCAGACAGAGTGCACCCGCACCGATCATCAGTGCGAAATGCAGCGGTCTGGCACCGCCGACAAACACAAGCGTCAGCGCAAGCACCGCGATGATCAGCGTACCGGACAGATGCGGCTCCTTCATCATCAGCGCGGCGACCATGCCGAGCATCAGCAGATAGGGCATAATGCCGTACATGAACTGTGACATCCGGTGGCCGTTCCGCACGATCAGCGTCGCAAAAAAGAGCACGATCGCGATCTTCATCATTTCCGAGGGCTGAAAGGTGATGCCGTTGCGTCCGCCGACCAGAATCCAGCGGCGGGCAAAGGTTCCCTGTGTCGATCCGATGCCGGGGATCAGCACGAGGATCAGCAGGATGAACGACACGCCGAACGCGCCGCCAGAAACCCAGAGCTTTTCATAAAAATGATAATTGATGACGCTTGCCACAGCCATCGCCGCAAGGCCGACCGCCGCAAAGAACAGCTGGCGCGTCGCGTAGAAGGTTCCCTTGTGGCCGTCTTCAATCGCGGCGGGATAGGAAGCGGAAAACATCATCAGCAGGCCGATCGCCAGAAGCGCGATGACCGTGCCGAGCAGAACGCCGTCGATTTCGCCGTTGAAAAGGCGCCAGCCCCGACCGACCGAGCCTTCCCTGCTGCGCGGCGGCGAGCTTCTTGCAGGATTCGACATACATACGCTCCAATCGTAATCAGATGAGCCGGATCAGGACCGCTGCCGCACCCGCGGCAAGACCGACCAGAGAGAATACCGCCACGATCTTGTATTCGCTCCACTTGCACAGCTCAAAATGGTGGTGGATCGGCGACATTTTGAAAATCCGCCGTCCTTCGCCGTACTTTTTCTTTGTGTACTTGAAATATAGCACCTGCACGAGAACGCTCAGCGCGTCCAGCACATAGACGATCCCGACCAGCACGAGCAGCAGATGCAGTCTGCACGCGACGCCGATCGCGGAGACCGCGCCGCCGAGATACATGGAGCCGGTGTCGCCCATGAAGCATTTTGCCGGGTGCAGATTCCAGACGAGGAAACCGATGCAGCCGCCCGCGATCGTAATCGCGTAGAGCGAAAGCTCCGGAAAAAGCAGTGAGGAGCAGATGACCGTCAGCGCGAGCATCGAGACGACCGTAACAGAGCCGCAGAGCCCGTCAATGCCGTCTGTCAGGTTGACCGCGTTTGACATATAGATGATGAAGAGGATCATCACAGGGTAATAGAAGATGCCGAAATTCAGTTTGACGAAGATCAGGTCGATTGTCGTCTCCCGGTCACCGAGCAGATACAGAATCGCAAGAAGCAGTGCGCTCAGTACAAACTGCGCCGCCATTTTCTGCTTCGGATTCAGACCGAGATTCTGCTTTTTGACTGCCTTGATGTAATCATCCGTGAAGCCGATCGTCAGGGAATAAAGCAGCGAAAAGAGCACGACCGTCAGCAGCCGGAGCCCCTGCACCGCAGCTTCCCGCGTTGTGGTATCAAGCTGTCCCGAAAGGCGGTAGACCGTGTATCCCAGCGCTGTCGCAAGAATACTGCCGCCGATGAACAGAAACCCGCCCATGATCGGCGTTCCCTGCTTGGACTTGTGCCACGCGGGGCCTTCCTCCAGAATGGTCTGCCCGAAATGGATCTTTTTCAGATACGGGATCAGCACAAAACCGCCGATCGCCGCGATAACCGCTGCGGTCACTGCCGCAGTCAGCGTCAGCCACATTGACATAGTATGCCTCCAGATGATTCTGTGTCGTCTTTCTGTTACATGCGCTCCGCAAAGATGCGCTTTGCCGCGTCCGCGACAAGCTCGCGTTCATCCATGTGCAGATGCACATTGTCTGCAATGATCTGATAATCCTCGTGCCCCTTGCCGCAGAGCACGACCACATCGCCGGTCTTCGCCTGCTTCATGGCAAGATAGATCGCCTCGGCGCGGTCCGGCTCCGTCTGATACGGCACATCGGTGTCCGTCAGTCCGGCGAGAATGTCATCAATGATCGCGAGCGGATCCTCATCGCGGGGATTGTCCGAGGTCACGATCAGCAGATCGGCGTATTTTGCCGCCGCTTTTGCCATTTTCGGGCGTTTTGCCGCGTCGCGGTTGCCGCCGCAGCCGAACAGGCAGATCAGTCTTCCGACCGTGCAGGCTCTGAGGCTCTGCAGGATCTTCTCCACCGCGTCAGGCGTGTGGGCATAATCGCAGACGACCGTAAAATCAAGCGCAGTCGGGATGATCTCGCATCTGCCGCGGACACCCGCGTAATCGAGCAGAAGATCCTTCATGACAGAAACGGGAACGCCGAGACGCTTTCCGACGGCCAGTGCCGCGACCGCGTTGCTGACATTGAACAGACCGGTCATGCGCATCGAGAGCGGCATGATGATCGCAAACAGCTTCAGAAGGAACTTCGTACCGTCCGTGCTGAGGGCGATTTCAGACGCCATCGCGTCAAATTCCGGCAGCCCGTCCTCCGCGATGCCGTAAGTCGCCTTTTCGCAGCCGATCTCGTCAAAGAGCCGTCTGCCGTATGCGTCGTTTCCGTTGATCAGGGCAAAATCACAGCGCTCAAACAGCAGTTTTTTTGCCTGATAGTAGTTTTCCATTGTGCCGTGGATGTCCAGATGATCCTGCGTCAGGTTCGTGAACACGGCGGCAGCGAAATGTGCCGGTCCGATGCGCTGCTGATCAAGCCCGAAGGAGGATACCTCCATGACGGCATCCTGACAGCCGGCATCCGCCATGCGGCGCAGCAGGCTGAAAAACAGATCCGGATCAGGCGTTGTGGCGGACGAAGGCAGTATCTCGTCCCCGATCTCGATCTGCACCGTTCCGATCAGACCGACCTTTCGGCCCGCCCGTGTCAGAAGCTCGCGGATCAGCGTCGAGGTCGTCGTCTTGCCGTTTGTGCCGGTCACGCCGATCAGCCGGAGTTCACGCTCGGGATGCCCGTACCATGCGGCAAACAGATCGCCGCGTGCCTTGTAGGTATCCTCTACGATGATCTGCCGGTCTCCGAGGCCCATGTCGCGTTCCACCACGACCAGAACCGCGCCCTGTTCAAGCGCCTGTTCCGCAAGCGCGTGCGAGTCAAAGCGCAGGCCTTTGATGCAGATGAAGATCATGCCCGGCTGCAGTTTATCGGTGTGATTGCAGACGCCCGTGATCTCACAGTCCGGAAGCTTCGTTGACAGTCCTTCCAAAATCTCGTATAATCTCATATTACACCCCTTTGTACGGCCTGTTCAGCCGGATTCGTCCGAAGAACCGAGATCGAGATTGATCACGGACCACTTGTCAACCGTCGTGCCGGCAGGCACGCTCTGGAGCAGCACCTTGACATCGGAGCGGTCGGCAGCTGCGCCCTTGGCGACATAATTGATGCCGGCTTTCTCGAGCAGCTCCTGCGCTTCGGACATCTTCTTTCCGACCACAAACGGAACAATTGTCTTCTGTTCTTCGTTTTTCGTGCCTGTATAGAGCAGAACCGTGCTGCCCTTTGACACGACCGAGCCGGTGATCGGCATCTGGCTGTTGACGGATGTGCCGTCGCCGATGACATCGCATTTCAGGCCCATCGCGGTCAGACGCGACTTCGCGTCCTCAATGCCGGCGTCGATCAGAAGCGGGATCGTCACATCGAGCTTTGCCTGTTCCTCTGCGCTGTATTCCGGATAATAGCCGAGATAAGGCAGCGCCTTTTCCAGAATCGAACGGGAATACGGCACGACAACAGAGGAGCCGTAATAGTCGATCTTCCGGTTCGGCTCGTCAGCCATGATCAGCATGACGATTTCCGGATCGTCTGCAGGCGCAAAGCAGCAGTAGGACGCGACATATTCCCAGTCGCGCTCATTGACGCCTTTAACGACCTTCTGCGCCGTACCGGACTTGCCGCCGATCTTATAGCCTTTGATATAGGCATTGCTGCCGCCGTTGTTTTCAACGACCGCACGCAGAGCGCGGCGCATCTCAGCCGATGTCTCCTCGGAGATCACCTGACGGCGGACCGTCTTGCTGTTGGACTGCACGACATTTCCGTCCTTGTCCACGATCTTGCTGACAACATAGGGCTGAAGCAGATAACCGCCGTTGACCACCGCTGCGTAGCCTGTGACCATCTCGATCGGCGTCAGGGAATTCGTCTGGCCGAAGGAGCTTGACGCAAGCTCGATATCGCCCATGCGATTGCGGGAAATATAGACTGAGGAGGTCTCGCCCGGCAGGTCAATGCCTGTTTTTTCGGTCAGACCGAATGCTTCAAAGTACCGGCTGAATTTATCTGCGCCGAGCTTCAGTCCGATGCTGATAAACGCGGGGTTGCAGGAGTTCGTGAGGATCTCCTCAAAGGATTCCGAGCCGTGTCCCCTGCGTTTCCAGCAGTGGAAAGGCTCCGGCTTGCCGGCCATCGGGTATTCGCCGCTGCAGAAGAATCGGTCCTGATAGGAAATGGCATTTTCCTCAAGGCCGCTGGAGGCCGTGAACACCTTGAAGACCGAGCCGGGAATATAGGTTTCGGTCACGCACTTGTTTCGCCACTGTGTTTCCCGTGCCGCAGCGACTGCCTTGTCGCGCTCATCGCCCTCCGGCAGCAGCATGATCTGCGACTGCGTCAGCTGGTCGTAGATCGCGTAGGGATCATTCGGATCAAAGCCGCGCACTGAAGCCATTGCGCGCACCGCGCCGGTCTTTGCATCCAGAATGATGCCGCAGGCACGGTTCGCGACCTGAAATGTATCGACCATGTCCGTGATCGCGTTCTCCAGATAAGTCTGGAGCGTCATGTCGATCGTGACATAAATGTCGTCACCGTCCTGTGCGGGATAAGTCTTGGAATAGCGGTAGGGCATCTCATTCCGGTTCGCGTCAACGGCTGTGACCGTCTTGCCGTCAATGCCGGAGAGATTGCTGTCGTAGTATGCCTCAAGACCGTAGAAGCCGTTTCCGTCGTTGTCCACAAAGCCGATCACCGAACCGGCCAGCTCATTCTGCGGATAATACCGCTTGGTATCAGACTGGCGGCTGACCGACTCCAGCGACACGACACGGGCGCTTCCTGTCTTCTGGATATGTCCGACATAATCCATGATCTTGTCGGCACGGCTCTTTTCGACCTTCGGCTTCAGCACGACAAAACGGCTGTCCTGCTTATCCAGCGCCTCAGAGATCTTGTCTTCCGGGATCTCAAGCTGCTCTGCCAGAAACTGCACCAGATCGCGCCGCAGCTCCTCGGTATTCACCAGATCGGGCGTGACGGGCTGACCGTCCTCACCGACCTTTCCGGCACTATCCGCAGCGACCTTCTTGTTCTTTTCCTCGATGGCGGCAATCTCCCGGCGAAACAGCCCCGGGTCAACGAAGATGCGGTAAACCGTCGCGCTCTGTGCCAGCACCGTGCCGTTCGCGTCATAGATGGAACCGCGTGCAGCCGGCAGCGTGATGGAGGCAAACTGACGCGAATTCGCGCGTTCGATATATTCGTCATGATCGACGATCATGATTTTGAACAGATTGACAATCAGTGCGGCTGCCGCAACAAGGATTGCTGACAGGATCACTGCGTTGGCGCGTTTCTTCATGCTGACGGAGGGCTTTGCCCCCGCCGCGCGGCGTCCGCCTTTCCACGCCTGTTTTCCGGACGCGCGCAGTCTGCCTGCACTGCCTGTCCGGCGTTCCGGTCTTTCCGGCATAACACTGCTCCTTTCCGGCGGAAACAGAACGGATCCCCGCTTCTGCTTCCGGGCAAAAATGAAGGGCGTGAGATTTCAGTCTCCCGCCCGCTCGGCGCTGCCGCGCACCCGAAAAACGGGCACAGCGGACATCCGTCAGGCAGCACACCGCCTCTGCCGTGTCATGGCAGTCAACGGTCTGCTGCAGCAGACGGATTCAGCTTCTCTTTTGTTCTCCACACTGTTTTGACCGGCATTTTATTTTCTTCTGCCGACTGTTTCTTTATTATTGCGCTGCCCGGCGTTTTTTTCTGTGTCAGGCTCCGCGCAGGGAATTCCAGATATCCGCGAAAAAGTCCTTGAGTCCCACGATCCAGCTGCTTTCCGGCTCCGTGACGGTGACCTCATCCTCCGTCTGGATCTGGATATACTGGATCTGCGACTGGTCAAGCTGCTTCAGATGCAGAACATCCTCAGCATACTCCTCAATGTTCTTGACTGTCATCTTGCCCTCCATTTCGGAGCGCATACTGACATTTCTTGCAACGATGTCGTCGTATTTTGCCTGCTGTGCCGCCATTTCGGTGTAGAGCTCATTGGTCTGCACTCTGCCGTAAATGACCATGCCGAGCAGCACGACCGCCAGAACGCCCGTCAGCACAATGCCGACCGTCGTCATGCGGTTCGGATATGTTCTTGCCCGCCTTGCCAATGAAAACCTCCCGCCGCGAACGGCTTTCTTACCCTCCGGCACCTGTTCCGGCGCCTGCTCCGGCATGACAGCCTTCCGGCGCTCCGGCTCTGTCCGTGTCTCCGGTCCGGCAGCAGTCACCTGCTCCCGCTCCGTTTCTGTGCTGACAGCAACAGCGCTGCTGCCCGCTACATACGGAAACGGCGATGCACTGTGCAGCGAAAGCGGCGGATACTGTCCGGCGCTTCCTGCGGACGGTGCGTCTCCCGCACTGCGGCGGTTCGCGCTGGTCTGCTGCATTCTGCGGATACGCGCCGATTCAGAGTCCTTCTGCTCCTCGGCTTTTTTTGCACGGAATTCCGCGATCAGCTCTTCGTCCGTCGGGACGCGGTATCGCGGCTCCCTGCGCACGGGTGCTTCTTCGGCGCGGATGCGTGCCGCCATGCGGTTTGCCTCTGTCATGCGTCTGCGGTCCTGCGCACGCTTGCGCTCGGAGCCGGCTTCGTACGCCGCGAAAGCACTTGCGGCATCGTCTGCATCAGCAGTCCGGAGAGAACGGTCGCCGCGGTTGCTGCGTCTGAAAAATCTGTGCTTTTCGCGCACGGCGCCCCACATCTGGGGCTCAGGCTCCGCCGCGGATACCGGATCGGGCAGACCTGCTCCGAAGCCTCTTGACCGCCTGCGGTTCTCTTCTGTCATCCGCCGCCGTTCCTCATCGGTCAGCAGCGCCCCGCGGGGAATCGGTCTGACATATTCCTCAAGCACCGGTATGCCCTCCTTTCCGCAGTCCGGTGACTGCAGCGCCGCCGGCAGGTTCTGTGTTTTTGCCTGCCGTGCTCCGCTGCTCCGCACACTCGCTTTGCCGGTTGTTCTTTTGTTCTTTTTCGTTTTGTTTATGTGTTGTCAGCTTTCTCTATACATCTCAGCTTCGCACTGCGGCTGCGGGGATTCTCCCTCAGCTCTTCAGCGGAGGCTGTGATCGGCTTTTTGTGCGGCAGAATTCCTTCTGCCTTCTGTCCGCAGACGCAGACCGGAAAGGACGGCGGACAGGTACAGCCCGTACACCGTTTCGCAAACGCCTGCTTGACCATTCTGTCTTCCAGACTGTGGAAGGTCAGGATGACCAGACGGCCGTGCGGCTTCAGTGCCGCAAACGCTTCGTCCAGCGCGATGCCGAGACAGTTCAGCTCGTCATTCACCGCGATGCGCAGTGCCTGAAAGGTCTTCCGCGCGGGATGCTTGTCACGCCTTGCCTTTGCGGGCACGGAACTGCTGATGATCTCCGCGAGCTCCAGCGTGGTTTCAATCGGCTTTCTTTCTCTCGCAGCAGCGATGCCTGCCGCGATGCCGCGTGCGAACTTCTCTTCGCCGTAGCGGAATATGATATCGGCGAGCTCCTCCTCGCCGAGCGTATTGACAAGATCAGCGGCTGTTCTCCCCTGCTGTGACATCCGCATATCGAGCGGCGCGTCCCTGTGGAAGGAGAATCCGCGTGCGTCCTCGTCCAGCTCATGGCTGCTGACGCCGAGATCGAGCAGGATGCCGTCTGCGCCGGTGCCGTGTTCGGCGAGCACTTTTCCGAGCGCGGTGAAATTCGTCCGGATGACCGTTGCCGGCAGTCCGCTCAGACGCTTTGAAGCCTCCGCGACCGCGTCCGGATCCTGATCGAGTGCAAACAGATGCCCGCCTTCCGTCAGCCTGCGCGCGATCTCAAAGGAGTGGCCGCCGCCGCCCGCCGTCCCGTCCAGATAAACTCCGTCCGGGCGGATGTTGAGGTCCGTGAGCACTTCACTGAGCATGACCGGAACATGGTACTGCCCCGCCGTCATTCGGCCTCCACCTCTTTTTGATGTGCTCTGTACCGCGCTGCTCTTTCCTGTTCTCTGAGCGCGCGTCTCAGCGCTCTGGTCTCCTCGCGCTTCTTTTCATAGGCAGCGAGTTCTTCGGAATCCCAGATCTCCGCGTGATCGACAAGGCCGATGACGACCGCCTTGCCGCTCGTGATGCCGGCGTGGCGGATCAGCTCGTCCGGAACGGTGATTCTGCCGTTCTTGTCCGGAGAGACCATCGCGGTCATCCGGCAGAAATCGCGGATATCTTCATTGATATCGTCTTCGTGGTCGCCGTTTTTGACGCCTTCCTCGCGGATATGGTCGCTGAACGCAATATAGTCCGCTTCAGAGCGGACGACCAGGATTTTCTGGTAAAGATCAGGTGAAATATACAGTGTTTCTCCGATTGCCGCACGGAACGGTGCGGGAAAGCTGATGCGCCCGCGCGCATCCATCAGTACGGTATACTGACCGGACAGGCTGGAATTCGCCATTCGGGCGCACCCCCTTTCTGCTTTTCAGGCAGAGCGCAGCGCATTCCGCTCAAGCGGTCAACCTTCGCGGAATGCTGCAGGGGATGCCGTCTCTGTCTCGTTTCTTTTGTTCAGCACATTTTGGAGAATGTAGATTTTTGTTTTCAGAAGGAGATGTCCGCGGGTGTCCCTTCGAAGCGGTTGGAGGTCCGTTCGATGCCCACGAAATCCAATCCATGGGTTTTCATGCCCTTCCCTGCACAACTATTATACATCATGCCTTTTGAAATGTCAACCCCTTTTTGCATGAAATTTTCAGCAAATACTGTGAAAACAAATGTTCTTTGCCGAAAAAAGCCGTAGTTTCTGAAATTTCCGAAGAAAAAATTTTTTGATCTAATTTTCAGAACGTTCGTTTGATTTCAGGCGGTTTTTCAGCAGATCCGCGTATTTCCGGCAAATACCCTATTTTTCACAAATCTGCCGGCTCCTGCATCCAAAAAAGCGTTATGCCCACAAATGGGCATGCCGTTTCCGGCTGCGGCCGTCTTTCTGATGTTATCCGTCCGGAAACAGCATTGCATTTTCCGGCGGAATATGATACAATAATAACCGAAAACACAACAAGGAGACGAATGCATGTGTTTACCGTACTGATTGCCGATGACGACACCGCGCTCTGCCGCAACATCTCGCTTGCACTGCAAACCGAAGGCTATGCCGTCCGCACGGCCGCCACAGCCGCGGAGGCCGCGGCTGCCGCCGAAGGCTGTGACCTGATCCTGCTGGATGTCATGCTGCCGGACAGCACCGGTTTTGCCTGCTGTGAAAAGATCCGCGGGATCACGGACGCACCCATCCTGTTTCTGACCTCCTGCAGTGAGGAGCAGGAGATCGTGCGCGGACTGGACGCCGGTGCCGACGACTATATCACAAAGCCCTTCCGGCTGAAAGAACTGCTCTCCCGTGTCCGTGCCAATCTGCGGCGGCGCGCCGCGCCCGAACCGGGAGTTGCGCTTTCCGATCTGACAGCAACGGAGCAGAAGCTGCTGGATTACTTCCGCGCAAACGCCGGCAGATATGTCACACGCGAACAGATCCTGGCAGCGCTCTGGGACGCAAAAGGCTGCTTTGTCAATGACAACACGCTGTCTGTCCACATCAGCCGCCTGCGCGACAAGCTGCGTGAGGCAGACTGCGGACAGATCCAGACCAAGAGAGGAATGGGATACCGATGGATCGCGCAGAAAGACTGATCTCAAACAGCGGCATCCGGCGGATCCTGACCGGCTGGACCGTCGGCATCGTGCTCGCCGGGGTCGGCAGCTGTCTGCTCTCCCGCGTGATCGCAGGGCGGATCATCCGCTCGGAGATCCGCACGATCCTCAGCATCGCGGGCGGTGCAGGCATAACCGAAAAGCCCGGAGCAATCAGGATCGCCGCAGGGGCAGAACAGCTTGCGCCCTACGGTCTGAACGAAAACGCGCCGCTTCGGCTGATGCCGGATTACAGCTCCGCAAGAACAGCCGTGTTTCTCGGATTATTCGCACTTTCCGCCCTGCTTCTGACGCTGTTTGCCCTCTATGCCTATTTCCTGACCGACCGCACCTGCACGGATCTGGAAAACATCTATCAGGACTGTATGCTGCTTGCGGAGCATCCCGACAGCAGTACAGCGCTCAGGGGTTCGGAAGGCAGCAGCCTGCGGCGTGTATGCAGCGGCATCCGCGCAATCGCAGACCGGAGCAGTCACGCCTCATCCCTGCTGAAGCGCGAAAAGCGGCAGCTCAGCGATTTTCTCGCAGATTTCTCGCACCAGCTGAAAGGCGCGCTTTCCGTTGTGCGGCTGAACCGCGATATGCTCAGCGAACTGAAGCTGCCGCAGGAGGAGCAGGAACGGCTCTCCGGCGAGATCACGGAGCAGCTTGACCGTATGGAAACACTCGTGCTGGAAGGCCTGAAGCTCGCAAAGCTGGACGCTTCTGCCGTACAGTATGCGTTCACCGAAACAGACCTGACCGGGACCTGCAGCATCGCGGAAAACCGTGTTCTGCCGCTCTTCCGGCAAAAAGGCATCCGGCTCTCGCTCAGCGGCGATCCGGAGATCCGGTTTCCGCATGACCGCGTCTGGCTCTGTGAGGCGATCGAAAACCTGCTGCGCAACGCCGCGGAGCACGCGGGATGCACGGAAGCAGTCATCGCGCTGGAGCAGCTGCCCGGCGCCGTCAAACTGACCGTCACCGACAACGGCGCGGGCATTCCGCCGGAGCGAATCCGGCATCTCTTCGACCGCTTCAGCTCCGGCAGCAGCGCGCCGAATCATACCGGCATCGGCATGGCCATCGCAAACCGCATCTTTTCTGCACACGGCGCCGCACTGACCGTTTTTTCCTCGCCGGATACCGGCACGCAGTTCCTCGCGGTGTTCTGCGGGAACGATCAGCAGACGGAATAACAGCCTGTTTTCCGCCTGTTCACGCAGATTCGGTCTGGCTGACAGAAATTTTTTGTTTTTTCTCCGGTTTCCCTCTTTACATCTTCGCAAAAATCATGTATAATATATGATGTATATCAGACACACGGAGGTACATCTGCCATGGAACTGAAATATAAGCGCGTTCTGCTCAAGCTGAGCGGTGAGGCACTCGCCGGCGAAAAGAAGAGCGGGCTGGACTTCGATGTCATCACGCCGATCTGCCGCGCGGTCAAGCGCTGTGCGGACGCGGGTGTCGAGATCGGCATTGTCGTCGGCGGTGGCAATTTCTGGCGCGGACGCTCGTCCGGCGCGATGGACCGCACAAGAGCCGACCACATCGGAATGCTCGCGACCGCGATGAACGCCCTTGCACTCGCCGACGCGCTCGAGCATCTGGGATGTGAGGTGCGCGTGCAGACTGCGATCACGATGACCAAGGTCGCGGAGCCCTATATCCGCAGCCGTGCGATCCGGCACTTTGAAAAAGGCAGAATCGTCATCTTCGGATGCGGCACGGGCAATCCCTTCTTCTCCACTGATACCGCCGCGGCGCTCCGCGCAGCAGAGATCGAGGCGGATATCCTGATGAAGGCGACGATGGTGGACGGCGTCTATGACAAGGATCCGCACCGCTTCCCCGATGCCGTCAAATATGAAAAGCTCAGCTACACCGAGGTCATCAACGCGCAGCTCGGCGTCATGGACACGACAGCCGCCGCGCTCTGCCGCGACAACGGCATGACCATGCTGGTCTTTGATCTCAGCAGACCGGACAACATCTACGATGCCTGCATGGGTGAATCCGTCGGCACGCTGGTTGTCCCTGAATAAGCACCTCAGCCCCTACTTATTATAATACGATCATAAGGAGTGAACGGCCATGAATGAAATGATGAAAGAAAAGCTCGACGCAGCCGAAAAGCAGATGAAGAAGGTGCTCGACCACCTGCGGGGCGAATTCGGCTCCATCCGCGCAGGCAGAGCCAATCCCGCTGTGCTGGACAAGATCGCCGTTGATTACTACGGCTCCCCGACGCCGATCAATCAGGTCGCTGCCGTCTCGGTCTCCGAGGGCAGAAATCTGCTGATCACCCCGTGGGATCCGACCATGATCCGTCCGATCTCCAAGGCGATCCTTGCCTCTGAGCTCGGCATCACACCGACAGACGACGGCAAGACGATCCGTCTCGTATTCCCGCAGCCGACCGAAGACAGACGCCGCGAGCTCGCGAAGACGGTGAAGAAATACGGCGAAGAGGCGAAGGTCGCGGTCAGAAATGCCCGCAGAGACCTGATGGACGCCTACAAGGCCATGAAAAAGAATTCCGATATCACCGAGGACGACATGAAGAGCGCCGATAAAAAGGTGCAGACACTGACTGACCGCTATATCGACGAGGTTGACAAGCTTGTCTCCGAGAAGGAAACTGAGATCATGAGTCTCTGATTGTCCCACGGACATACCAAACGCAGGAAAAGGAGACTGATGATATGGCCAGAAAGGCTGAACCGCCCGTTCCGGCGGAAATGCTGCCCCGCCATGTCGCCATTATCATGGACGGCAACGGCAGATGGGCGAAAAAACGCGGTCTTCCGCGCTCTGCAGGTCATGTGCAGGGCGGGCTGATCTTCCGGAAGATTCTCCGCTATGCCAGAGAGATCGGCATCGAGTACATCTCGTTCTACGCCTTTTCCACCGAAAACTGGAACCGGCCGGATGATGAGGTACACGGGCTGATGAATCTGATGCGCAAATATCTCAAGGATATCTACGGCTTCTTCGATGAGCGCGTGCGCTTTATTCTGCTCGGCGACCGCGGCGGATTTGAACAGGATATTTCCGATATGTTCACCGATGTCGAGGCAAAGACCGGCAGCTTTGAAAAGATGACCGCCGGCATCGCCGCGAATTACGGCTCGCGCCGTGAGATCACGCACGCCGTGCAGGAGATTGCAGCACTGGTCAGAGACGGAAAGGTCGATCCCGCCGACATCACCGAGGAAATGATCGGACAGCACCTCTACACCAGGGAAATGCCCGATGTCGATCTGCTGATCCGCCCGGGCGGAGAACAGCGCATCTCAAACTTCCTGCTCTGGCAGTCTGCCTACGCGGAATTCTATTTCTGCGATACGCTCTGGCCGGATTTCAACCCGAAGGAATTTGACAAGGCCATCATCGAATACGCAAAGCGAACCAGACGCTTCGGTGCTGTCTGATGCCGGACGCCACGGCGTCCCGCAGAATTCACAGAAAGGAGTGCGGCGCATTCGCCGCCGCATTGAACATCATGACAACTAGAATTATATCCGCCGCAGTCGGTGTCGTCATTACACTCCTGCTCCTGTTCCTGCATAATACGATCGTTTTCCCGATCGCGATCGGTCTTGTGACCGCAATTCTGATCTTTGAGTTCCTGCGCGCAAATGAGCTGCTCCGTTACCGTCTTTCCACGATCGGCGCGCTGATCCTTGCGTTCAGTGCAGCGTTCTTTACGGATCAGTCGAGACTGATCTCCCGTATGCGGCTGATGGTCTGCGTAGTCGGTGTGGTCTGCATTCTGATCGATTACATCCGGCATCAGACCAAAATGTCGCAGAAGTCCTTCTTCGCGATGATCGCCGGTCTGTTCCTCATCGTTCTGCCGATGTCCTCCATCGTCACGCTGAACCACACACATGAACAGCACGGTCTTGCGCTGCTCCTGCTCGGTCTCGGCGGCGCGTGGATCGCGGATTCCGGCGCGTATTTCGTCGGGAGCTCCATGGGCAAGCACAAGCTCTGCCCGTCCATCAGCCCGAACAAGACTGTCGAGGGCTTTATCGGCGGCATTTTCTTCAATGTTGTTTACTTCGTGCTCTTTGCGCTGATCTACAGTGCGATCTGCAAGCGGAACGGCGTCGGATTCGCGATGGATCCGTTCTCTGCGGTCATCGTCGCGATGGTCTGTGCCGTGCTCGGCACGATCGGCGATCTGACCGCTTCCGTCATGAAGCGGCAGCTGGAGATCAAGGACTTCGGCAACCTGATGCCCGGTCACGGCGGCCTGCTTGACCGCTTCGACAGCGTTCTGCTCGTTCTGCCGTTCTTCTGCGCGTATGTGCAGACGATCGACTTCATCAATCTGCCTCACTGAAAGGAGTACCTTTCTCATGATGAACAGCGTTGCAATTCTCGGCTCGACCGGAAGCATCGGCACACAGGCAATCGCGGTTGCATTGAAGCACGGTCTTCGCGTGACCGCGCTCGCCGCGAATACGCGTGTCGATGAACTTGCGGAGCAGGCAAGACTGCTGAAGCCTGATATGCTGTGCATCGCAGATGAAACCCGATATTCCGCCTTAAAAGAAGCGGCAGCCGGTCTTGGCTGCCGCCTTTTGGCAGGAATGGACGGTTTGTGCGAGATCGCGCAGCAGCAAAAAAGTGATATCCTGCTCAATTCCGTGGTCGGCATGGTCGGCCTGTTGCCGACACTGACCGCGATCAACGCCAAAAAGCCCATCGCCCTCGCGAACAAGGAAACACTGGTCGCCGGCGGTGCGCTGGTCATGAACGCAGCAGCGAAAAACGGCGTGCCGATCTTTCCCGTGGACAGCGAGCATTCCGCGATCTTTCAGTGCCTGCAGGGCAACCGGCGCGAACAGCTCAAAAAGATCATCCTGACCGCTTCGGGCGGGCCGTTTTTCGGAAAGACTAAGGAAGAACTCCGGAGCATGACCGTAGAGGACGCGCTCAGACACCCGAACTGGAGCATGGGCAGCAAGATCACGATCGATTCCGCGACGCTGATGAACAAAGGCCTTGAATTCATTGAGGCGCGCTGGCTTTTTGACCTCGCCCCCGATCAGATCGAGATCGTTGTGCACAGGCAGAGCGTGCTGCATTCGGCGGTTGTTTATCAGGATGAATCGGTCATCGGACAGATGGGCGTGCCGGACATGAAGATTCCGATTCAGTATGCCCTGCTCTATCCCGAACGGCTCCCCTGCCCCACAAAGCCGCTTTCGCTGACCGATTACGGCACGCTGACCTTTGAGAAGCCGGACTATGAAACCTTTGAGTGCCTGACCGCCTGCATCCGCGCAAGCATGACCGGCGGAACAGCACCTGTCACCGCAAACGGCGCGAACGAAGCCGCCGTCGCGGCATTTCTGGCAAAGAAGATCGGGTTCCTCAGAATCGGCGAGCTGGTCACGGCGGCGCTCGACACGCTGCCGGTCACGCCGCTCACCTGCTATAACGATGTTGTCCGCGCGGACCGTGCTGCAAGAGACTTTGTCGCGGAGCAGATTGCCGGATGACGGCAGAAGTGTCAATTTTGAATATCTGATATGATATCATTTTACTGTATCTGACAGATAAAGGACGGCAGCGCCCGTCTTCGTATTCCGAATACATAAGAAAGGCGATTCTATGACTTTTATTACTGTGATCGTTGCAATCATCTGCTTCGGCATCATCATTATGATCCACGAGGCAGGACATTTCTTTGTCGCGAAAAAGAGCGGCATCCGCGTGCTGGAATTCTCCATCGGCATGGGGCCCGCGATCTTCTCAAAGCAGCGCGGCGAAACGAAATACTCCCTCCGCGTCCTGCCCATCGGCGGCTACTGCGCAATGGAGGGCGAGGACGAGAACAGCAGCGATCCGCGCGCGTTCCGCCGTCAGAAGGTCTGGAAACGGATGCTGGTGACTGTTGCAGGCGCCGTCATGAACCTGATCCTCGGCTTTTTCCTGATCATCCTCGCCTGCTGTGCGGATACCGCCATCACGACCAACACGATTGCCGACTTTCACACAAATGCGGAGGGCGCAGACATCGCGACCTCTGACGAGTGGCTGCAGGTTGATGACCGCTTCGTCTCGATCAACGGTCTGCATATCTTCACCGCAGCCGATATCACTTACGCACTGCAGAATGATGACTGTGAGACCTTTGACATCGTGGTGGAACGGAACGGCGGGCTGGTTGAGCTCAGCGGCGTCACATTTCTGGATACCGAAACAAACGGCCTGCTCGATTTCCGCGTCTACGGCGCAAAAAAGACCGTCGGCCGCGTACTCTCCTACACCTGCCGCAGCTTTGTCTCCACGGCGCGCCTGATCTGGATCACGCTGATCGACCTGATCCGCGGCAAATACGGATTCCACGATCTCTCCGGCGTGGTCGGCATCGTGGACACGACCGCGGAATATGTGCAGCAGTCCAAGACCTTCCGGGAGGCCTGCCTGACGCTCTTTGAGCTGATGAGCTTCATCACGATCAATGTCGGCATCTTCAACCTGATCCCCTTCCCTGCGCTGGACGGCGGCAGACTCGTATTCCTGATCATCGAGGCGATCCGGCGCAAGCAGATTCCGGCCAAGATCGAAGGAACGATCCATTTTGCGGGACTCGCCCTGCTGATGCTGCTGATGATCGCGGTCACCTTCCAGGATGTATTCAAAATATTTCAGCGGTGAACGGTGAAACCGCGATCCGCTTCTGAGGTTACTGATGAAAAGACTGAAATACATCTGCCCGTTCGGCGGCAAACAGTACCCGCTTTTCCTCGCGGCGATTTCCGTGCTGGTTCCGCTTTTCGGCCTGCTCTTCTCAGATATCACGCCGTATTTCCGGATGCTGATGATGTTTGCCTGCCCGCTCGCCGTGCTGACTGCCTGTTTTTTCTGGGAACAGTCGCTGACGGATGATGAAAGAGAGATCTGCAATTCCTCCGCAATGCCTCTGTGGCTGCCGGCAAACCCCGCACTTGCCGATGCCGTCCGGAAACGGACAGGCTTTCCGAACAGATACACCTTCTCCGTAGGTCTGATCTGCCTGTTTTTCAGCGTTTCCTTCCTTGTTCCGGTTGCCGGAACGACCGGCGCCGTCCCGACCGCAGCGGCCTGCTGCATGGCGCCCGGAGCGGTGTTCATTGTACTCCAGCTGATTCACACCTATCTGTGGAGCACCGTTGACGAAACCACTGTCTACACGATCATTCCGATTGATCATATGTACGATGTCAGGCACACGGGCAAAAACGGAAATGTGTGGTATGAAAGCTATCTCGTGTTCTACCAGCCTGACGGACGGTACACGCTCCACGCAAGGAAGGGTGACGGAAACGCGAACGCCGTGGTCATCGTCAAGCACCGCGGCCTTGTCACATGGCTCCCCTACAAAGAAGAAAGGTACTGAATGCTATGAGAAATCTGCATCCTGTCAAGGTCGGGAACTGTCTGCTGGACGGCAGCCATATTTACATCCAGTCCATGCTCAACACGCGCTCAGATGATATCGCGGGCTCCGTCAGACAAGCAAAGGTGCTGGAAGCCGCCGGCTGTGAGATTCTGCGTGCGGCGATCCCGAACGCGGACGCGATCGCGCTGATCCCCGCGATCAAGCAGGAAATCGGCATCCCGCTCGTCGCGGACATTCATTTTGACTACCGGCTGGCACTGGCCGCGGCGGATGCCGGCATTGACAAGATCCGCATCAATCCGGGCAATATCGGCGGCATGGATCGTGTGAAAGCCGTTGCGGACAAATGCCGCGAAAAGGGCATCCCGATCCGTATCGGCGTCAACTCCGGCTCACTGGAAAAGGAGCTGCTGGCAAAATACGGCGCCCCGACACCGGAGGCGCTCGTGGAAAGCGCACTGAACCACGCAAAGCTGCTGGAACAGTGCGATTTTAACGACATCGTCATTTCGATCAAATCATCGGATGTGCAGAACATGATCGCCTGCTACCGGCTGGCGGCACAGTCCTGCCCTTATCCGCTGCATCTCGGCGTCACGGAGGCCGGCACGGCCCGCATGGGACTGATCAAATCCGCGGTCGGCATCGGTTCGCTGCTCTGCGACGGCATCGGCGAAACGATCCGCGTTTCCCTGACCGCAGATCCGGTTGAGGAGATCGCCGCCGCTCAGGATATCCTGAAGGCGATCGGAAAACGCGGCGGCGTACAGCTTGTCTCCTGCCCGACCTGCGGGCGTACCCGCATTGACCTGATCGGCACCGCAAAGGCGGTCGAGGAGGCGCTCCGCGGCTGTGAAAAGAATATCAAGGTCGCAGTCATGGGCTGCGTTGTCAACGGCCCCGGCGAAGCGCGCGAAGCGGATATCGGCGTCGCGGGCGGCGACGGCTGTGCCGTGCTCTTCAAGGGCGAACAGATCCTCAGAAAGGTGCCGGAATCAGAGATCATCCCCGCACTGCTTGCAGAGATCGAGAAGCTGTAATATACGGCCTCTCCGATGGACTGCTCATGAGGACTCCGTCCTCCAACTCCCGCAAAAGGGACAGAATCCCTTTGAAATCCCGTTTTGGTATGTGAGGGAATAACAGCGTGAAAACACTCTATGTATCCGATCTGGACGGTACCCTGCTCCGGAGCGACGCACGGACATCGGCCTACACAAACAGTGTCATCAACCGCCTGACGGCGCAGGGCATGGTGTTCAGTTACGCGACCGCCCGCTCTGTCATCACGGCGAAAAAGGTCACGGAAGGCATGTCTGCGGAGCTTCCGCTGATCGTCTACAACGGCGCTTTCGTGATCGACAGTCTCACCGGCGAACGCCTGCTGGAGCAGTATTTTGACGACGCGGTATATCCGCTGCTGGATGATCTGTTCACCTGCGGCATCTACCCGATCGTTTATACGGTCATCGGCGGAGAAGAAAAGTTTTCGTTCATCCCCGCGGAGTGCACGCGGGGGATGCGGACATTTCTGGACAGTCGGCAGGGCGATCCCCGCACAAACGCGGTCTGTTCCCCTGAAGCGCTGAAAACCGGCAGGATCTTCTATATCACCTGCATAGATTCTCCCGAAAAGCTGAAGCCGCTCCTGCAAAAGTACCGGCATCGGTTTCACTGCGTCTATTCGATAGATATGTATTCCGGCGAACAGTGGCTTGAGATCATGCCGAAAGAGACCACAAAGGCCAATGCCATAAAGCGGCTCATGGAAATGCTTCGCTGCAGCCGGCTGGTCGTGTTCGGCGACGGCAAAAACGATATTGATATGTTCCGGCTCGCGGATGAGGCTTACGCGGTGGCAAACGCGGACGACGAGCTGAAACAGTATGCGGACGCAGTCATTCTGCCGAATGACGAAGACGGCGTGGCGAAATGGCTGGAGCAGCATGTGCCCGCGGAACTCCGGCATCAGAATACACGGAAAGGACAAGATCATCCATGATGCAGACACTGCGCGAATTTCTGCGCGAATACGCGGACCAGCTTCCGGATTATATTCTGGAGGGCAGGATCCGTCGGGTTCTGACCAATCCGGACCGCTCCAGACTCTTTTTTGAAACAGAATTTGACCGGTTCGTTCCGTTTGAAGCGCTGTCTGCCTTTGAGCAGTCGCTTTCGGAGCGCCTTTCTGTTGCCTCTGCGCGGCTGCTCTGCCGCTATCCCGCAGAGGCGTTTTCTGTCGAAATCCTGCCGGATCTGTTTCTCTCTCTCCGCCGTGATCTGCCGCTCATCAACGGCTTTCTGGAGGACGCTGCCCTCAGCTGCGGGGACGGTGTCCTGAAGATTGGACTGCAGCACGGCGGCGTGGATATTCTGGAACGCACGCACTTCCGCGAGGAGCTCGCACGGGCGATCCGGAGCATCTTTTCTGTATCGCTGAGCGTGGAGTTTGAAGGCGGTCATCAGCATATCACTGATGAGGAATACAACGATATGCAGGAGAAAACGCTGGCGGAGATGCCGGCAGACCGCTTTGCGCTGCCGCCGGAAAAGCCGCAGGAGCCCGAAACGCCCGCCTTTTCCGCGCTGCACAGCGATGCTGCGCCGCTGCAGCCTGAAATGCCGGCTAAGGCTGACCTCAGCGTCATTTACGGGCGGACTGTCCGCGAAAAGCCGGTCTCCGTCGCTGAGGTTGTGCGGCAGATCGGCACCGACACCGGCACGGCAAAGAAGTTCTCCGTGGCGGTCGAGGTTTTCGCAAAGCCTGAAACCCGCCAGCTCAAAAACGGAAAGACGATCGTGTCCTTCCCGGTCACAGACTACACCGGCAGTGTGCTGGTCAAGCTTTTTCTCGATGAGCAGAAGCTCAAGGACTTTCCGCTGGATCAGTGCAAAAAGGGCGCGTCCCTGCTGATCTACGGCACGGTCGAATACGACACCTATGACCACGATATCGTCATCAAGCCGAACGCGATCAACAGCTATGCCGCAGAGCGCCGAACGGATGACGCGCCGGTCAAGCGCGTGGAGCTGCATCTGCACACGAATATGTCGGCGATGGACGCCGTGAACTCTGCGGAGGCACTCTGCGCACGCGCACATTCGTGGGGGCACCGTGCCGTCGCGATCACCGATCACGGCGTTGTGCAGGCCTTCCCGGAGGCGATGAACGCCGCCGAAAAATGGGATGATTTCCGCGTCATCTACGGATGCGAGGCCTATGTTGTCGATGACCTTGCCGCAAATTCGGTGATCGACAGTCCTGATCCGCGCTCGCCGCAGGATGAGGTCATCGTCTTTGATGTGGAGACGACCGGTCTTTCTGCCAAGAAGGACCGCCTGACCGAGATCGGTGCGGTCAAGATCAAGGGAATGCGCATCATCGACAGCTTCGATACTTTTGTCAATCCCGAGCGTGAGATCCCTGCCAAAATCCAGGAACTGACGCACATCACGCAGGATATGGTCGCGGACGCGCCGAAAGAAGAGGAAGCTGTCCGGCAGTTCCTGCAGTTCTGCGGAGACAACCCCGTTCTGATCGCGCACAACGCCGGATTCGATACATCCTTCCTGCGTGAGGTCTTTGCACGGCATTCGATGAATTACCCGTTTGTCACAGTTGACACCGTGCTGCTCTGCCGCGCCATGCTGCCGGAGCTTACCAGACACAAGCTCGACACGGTCGCGAAGCATCTGAAGCTCGGAAAGTTTGAGCATCACCGCGCTGCAGACGATGCCTATATGCTCGCGAAGATCTATCTGACACTGATGGAGCGTGCCGTCAAGGAGCATTCCCTCACCACGCTCGGCGACCTGAACAGCGTACTTCCCGGGATCGACCCGAGAAAGCTCCGGCCGCATCATCAGATCATTCTCGCCAAGAACCAGACCGGCATGAAGAATCTCTACCGGCTCGTCTCCTACTCACAGCTTGATTATTTCTACAAAAAGCCGCTGATGCCGAAATCGCTGCTGATCAAGCACCACGAGGGACTGATCTACGGCTCGGCCTGTGAAGCCGGCGAGCTGTTCTCCGCGATCGTGGACGGAAAGCCGGACGAGGAGCTGCTCCGCATCGCGCAGTTTTATGACTATCTCGAAATCCAGCCGATCGCGAACAATCTGTTCATGCTGCGCTCGGACTCGAATCCAGCACAGACAGAGGAGGATCTGCGGAACTTTAACCGGAAGGTGCTCGAAATCGGCGACAGACTCGGCATCCCGGTCTGTGCGACCTGCGATGTGCATTTCATGGACGAAAAGGACGGCATCTACCGCCAGATCCTGCAGTCCGGAAACGGCTTTGAGGATACCGACAATCAGGCGCCGCTCTATCTCCGCACCACAGACGAAATGCTGGAGGAATTTGACTATCTGGGCGCAGACCGCGCCTTTGAGGTCGTTGTAACGAACACAAACATGATCGCGGACCGGATCGACCGCTGCCACGCGATCCCCAGAGGCACCTTCACGCCCTCGATCCCCGGTGCGGAGGAGGATCTCATCCGCATCACCACCGAAAAGGCCAAGAGCATTTACGGCGACCCGCTGCCGGAGCTCGTACAGAAGCGGCTGGACAGAGAACTGGGCTCCATCTGCAAGCACGGCTTCTCTGTGCTCTACATGATCGCGCAGAAGCTCGTTGCGAACTCCGAAAAGCACGGTTATCTGGTCGGCTCCAGAGGCTCCGTCGGCTCTTCCTTCGTCGCCTCGATGGCGGGCATCTCAGAGGTCAATCCGCTTGTGCCGCATTATGTCTGCCCCAAGTGCAAGCATAATGAATTCATCACGGACGGTTCCGTCGGCTCGGGCTTTGACCTGCCGCCGAAAGCCTGCCCCGAATGCGGCACCGATATGAAGCGGGACGGCCACGATATCCCGTTTGAGACCTTCCTCGGCTTTGACGGCGACAAGGCGCCGGATATCGACCAGAACTTTTCAAGCGAATACCAGTCCGAATCGCACCGCTACACTGAAGAGCTGTTCGGCAGAGCAAATGTGTTCAAGGCCGGCACGATCTCCGGCGTGCAGGACAAGATCGCTTACGGCTATGTCAAGCACTATCTGGAAGACTGCGGCATCACTGTCAACAATTCCGAGATCAACCGCCTTGTCGCGGGCTGTGTCGGCGTCAAAAAGACGACCGGTCAGCATCCGGGCGGCATGGTCGTCATTCCGGAGGATTTCGATATCTTCGACTTTACGCCTGTGCAGCAGCCCGGCGAACCGGCCGACGATGATGACGCCGAAATGATCATCACCACGCACTTTGACTTCCACAAGCTGCATGACACGATCCTCAAGCTCGATGAGCTCGGCCATGTTGTCCCGACGCTCTACAAGCATCTTGAAGACCTGACCGGCATGAAGATCGCCGATGTCCCGACGACCGATCCGAAGGTCTTTCAGATGTGTACGGACTGCTCTGTGCTCGGCGTGACGGAGGAGGATATCTTCTGCAGGACCGGCTCACTCGGCATTCCCGAAATGGGCACGAACTTCACGATCGGAATGCTGCTCGACGCAAAGCCGAAGCTCTTTTCCGACTTTCTGCAGATCTCCGGTCTGTCACACGGCACGGATGTGTGGCTCGGCAACGCAAAGGATCTGATCGCAGACGGAACCTGTACGATTTCGGATGTGATCGGTACCCGTGACTCGATCATGACCTATCTGCTCTATCATGATGTGGAGCCGAAGCAGGCATTCCAGATCATGGAGGATACCCGTAAGGGCAAGGCACCCAAGACCTTCTCTGAGGAACGCGTGAAGATGCTGCTTGACCACAATGTCCCGCAGTGGTACATCGACTCCTGCCTGAAGATTAAGTATATGTTCCCGAAGGCGCACGCCGCAGCCTATGTCACGGCGGCGATCAAGCTCGGATGGTTCAAGCTCTATAAGCCGCTGGAATATTACGCGACCTATTTCTCTGTGCGCGGCGGCGATTTTGACGCGGCGCTCGCGGTCGAGGGCATTGACGCGGTGCGCGGAAAGATCCGCGAGCTGAACGCCAAGGGCAAGGAATGCAGCAAAAAAGAGAACGATCTGCGCGATATCCTGCTGATCGTCAACGAGGCGATGTCCCGCGGGATCATGTTCCTGCCGGTCGATCTCAGACGCTCGCACGCCGTCGATTATCTAATCGAGGACGGCAGGCTGCGGATCCCGTTTGCCGCGATTGCCGGCATCGGCGAAAAGGCCGCGGAAAAGCTCTATGAAACTGCGCAGCACGGCGATTTCATTTCCGTGGACGAACTGCAGGCTTTAAGCGGCGCGTCAAAAGCAACAATCGAAGCGCTGGATGCTCTCGGTGCTTTGGGCGATCTTCCGAAATCCAATCAACTTTCACTCTTCTGACTTGACTTTTCTGTGGTAATATGTTATCATGTTACCATGATATTATGTTAGTGTGTTAGCACGCTAAAGCGAACTGTGACAGTAAGGAGAACCGAATGAACAAATACGACCGTATCACGCCGGAGGGCACAAGAGACTCGCTCTTTGCGGAATGTACCCTCCGCAGAGAACTGGAAAACCGCCTGCACAGGCTGTTCACCGCACGCGGATACAGCGAGATCATCACTCCGACGCTCGAATTCTTCGATGTATTCAGCAGAAAGGCACAGCCCTTCCCGCAGGAGCAGATGTATAAGCTGACGGACGCGAAGGGAAGACTGATGGTGCTCAGGCCGGACAACACCGTGCCGATCGCAAGAGTCTGCGCGACCAGACTGAAGGACGTGGCTCTTCCGCTGCGCCTCTGCTATAACCAGAATATTCATGTGATCTCACCTTCTCTGAAGGGCAGAGATGATGAGATCACGCAGGCCGGCATTGAGCTGATCGGCTCTGACTCGCGCATGGCAGACCTTGAAGTCATCGCGGCCGCCGCAGATGCGCTCGCGGCCTGCAGCGACACCTACACGCTAGAGCTCGGCAACGCCGGACTGCTGCGCACCCTGACTGCCAGGCTGCCCGCCGACACCGTCGAACAGCTCAGAGACTGCATCGAAACCAAGAATTACCCCGCGCTGAATGACCTGCTTGACTCGCTGCCGGAATCCGGCGAAACCGCTGTTCTGCGGATGCTTCCGCGGCTCTACGGCGGTGAAGAGGTCTTCTCAAAGGCTTCGGCGCTCTGCCCTGACCCCGCGTTCACCGCGATTCTGGACGATCTGCATTCGCTCTGGCGCTCGGTCGCGCAGTTTGCCGGAAAAGACCGCGTGACGGTCGATCTGGGCATGATGCACCGCACCGATTACTACACGGGCATGATCATCCGCGGCTATCTCTCCGGCGCAGGCGAGGAGATCCTCTCCGGCGGCCGCTATGACAAGCTGATCGCGGAATTCGGCTATGATGTTCCCGCGACCGGCTTTGCCGTCAACATCGACGCCGCCGTCAAGGTGCTCGGCAAGCAGCAGGCCGTTTCTCCGGACGCGATTTCTGTCAGCAATGTGCTGATCTGGGCGGCAGAGGGATGTGAGGCGGAAGCCGTCCGGGCGGCACAGAGCCTCCGCGAAAAAGGCCTGATCGTGGAACATTCGCTCTCGGAGACACTGGAAGAGGCACGCAGTTATGCATCTGCACACGGCATTGACAGTGTTCTGCCGATCGAACAGACAAAGGAGGGATGACAGATGCAGAGACCGCTCCGCATCGCCCTGACCAAGGGCAGACTTGAAAAAGACACCGTCGGCCTGCTGGAAACGCTCGGATATGACTGTACTGCTGTCCGCGAAAAGGGCAGACGCCTGATCCTTCCGGTCGGAGACGGCAGCATAGAGGTCGTGCTCGCAAAGGCAAACGATGTCATCACTTATGTTGAACACGGCGTCTGTGATCTGGGCGTCGTCGGCAAGGACACCATTCTGGAAATGCAGGGCAAATTCTATGAGCTGCTCGATCTCGGGTTCGGGCGCTGCAAATTCGCGCTTGCCGTCAAGAAGGGAACTGATTTCTATTCCGGATACGGCGTGAAAACGATCGCCTCCAAATATCCGAATGTCACCCGGCGCTTCTTTGAGGCAAAGGGTATGGATGTCGATATCGTCAAGATCGAGGGCTCCGTTGAGCTGGCTCCCCTGCTGGAGCTTTCAGACGGCATTATCGATATCGTTGAAACCGGCACAACATTAAAGGAAAACGGACTGGAGGTCTTTGAGGACGTCTGCCCGATTTCGGCCAGACTGATCGCGAACACCGTCAGCATGAAGCTGCGGCAGGCAGAGCTGGAATCGCTTATTTCCAAGATCGAATCCTACTTTTCAAACCTGCCTGCCTGACGCAGAATCCCGGAACAAAACTATGATCACACAGAACGATATCTTCACATTTCTGAAAACAAACGGCTTCCGCCGCGATGACAAGGTCACGATCCACTGCTCGCTGCGTGCGATCGGAAAGATCGAAAACGGCGCCGACGGACTGATTGACGCATTCTGCGCATATCTTTCCGACGGGCTGTTCATTGTACCGACGCACACATGGGATACAGTCGTCAGGGAACATCCGTTCTATGATGTCCGTACAACAGAACCGTGCATCGGGACACTTGCAAAGGTCGCGGCATTCCGCACTGACGGCGTCCGCTCGCTGCACCCGACACATTCAGTAAGAGTATTCGGAAAGCATGCCGCGGAATTCGTCAGGGGCGAAGAAAAAGCGGCTTCTCCCGCACCCGTCGGCGGCTGCCTGAGCCGGCTGTATGAGGAGCACGGCAAGGTGCTCCTGATCGGTGTCGGACATGAACGGAACACCTATCTTCACGCAGTCGATGAACGCCTGCAGATTCCGGACAGACTGAATCCGGATCCGTTTGTGATCACGATCAGGGATTATGACGGGAATCTGCTGACCTCGCCGCCGTTCCGTACACATTTTACCGCGGCTGCAAAGACCTGTGTCTCAGAATACTACCCCAACTACAAAGAGGCGCTGGAATACACCGGCGCAGTGACTTATTCACAGCTCGGGAACGCGCTTGTTTCCTGCTGTGATGCCAGAAAGATGACCGACACGCTCCGGCAGATCTGGGAAAAGACAGATCACGATCTTTGCATCGCAGAGGCGCCCGTACCGCCGGAATATTACCGATCAAACTGAACCGTTCTGCGTGCTGTCATCGCAGCAGCACAGACAAATCTGATTAAAGGAGAAATCAATATGCAGATCATCCGCTGCAACGGAACAGACGAAGCCGCGTTTTTCGCGCAGCTTCGCGCCAGAAGCGCTGCCCCCGATCCGAAGGTCGTGGAGACCGTTACGGCCATTCTGGAAGATGTGCGCACAAAGGGCGATGAAGCCGTGCGTGCCTACACCGAGAAATTTGACGGCAAATGCCCCGAAGCCTTCGAGGTCGATGCCGATACCATCTCCGACGCGCTGGAAGCGGCGGATCCGAAATTTGTCGAGGCGCTGCTCAATTCCATTGAAAACATTGCCGATTTCCACAACCGCCAGAAGGAACAGGGCTTCACGAACGCCCGCCCCGACGGCGTCATTCTCGGACAGCGTCTGCGCGGTCTGGAGCGCGTCGGTCTTTATGTCCCGGGCGGCACGGCGGCTTATCCGTCCTCTGTGCTGATGAACGCGATCCCCGCAAAAATAGCCGGTGTCAAGGAGCTGATCATGGTCACTCCGCCCGCAAAGGACGGCAGGCCGAATCCGGATATTCTTGTCGCGGCACAGCTCTGCGGCGTGGACAGGATCTTCCTCATGGGCGGCGCGCAGGCAGTCGCGGCACTCGCCTACGGCACGGACACGATCCCGCGTGTGGACAAGATCGTCGGCCCGGGCAATATCTATGTCGCAACGGCAAAGCGCCTGCTGTACGGCGTTGTCGATATCGACATGGTCGCCGGCCCGAGTGAGATCCTCGTCATGGCGGATGAAACCGCAAATCCGAAATATATTGCAGCAGACCTGATGTCGCAGGCGGAGCACGACAGGATCGCCTCCGCGATTCTCGTCACAACTTCGGAGCGCATCGCGGAAGAAACGCAGGCGGAGATCGAACGGCAGATCACCGGCCTCAGCCGGAATGAGATCATCAGGGCTTCACTGGACAATTTCGGCGCGATCCTGATCTGTGACACGCCGGAGCAAGCTGTAGGCATCGCAAATGAAATCGCACCGGAGCACCTTGAGGTTCTCATGCAGAATCCGCTGGAGTATATCGGAAAGCTGGACAACGCCGGTTCTATGTTTCTCGGCGCCTACGCCTCCGAGCCGCTCGGCGACTATTACGCCGGCCCGAACCATGTTCTGCCGACCTCCGGCACGGCGCGCTTCTTCTCGCCGCTTTCCGTTTACAGCTTCATCAAGCGCTCCAGCTACATCTACTACACCGAGGACGCGCTGCGTCAGGCAAAGGACGACATCATTCTGGTCGCGAACAAGGAAGGTCTGACCGCGCACGCAAACGCAATCGCCGTCCGATTTGAAGAGGAGTAACCGCGCATGAAACTGCCTGAAAAAGTAACAAAATTAAAAGCCTATGATCCGATCACCGGCAATTACGCTGTCCGGCTCGACGCGAATGAGTCCTACTTTGATCTGCCGGCTGTCATCAAGGCAAAGCTCGCCGATAAGCTGGAGCAGGTCGATCTGAACCGCTATCCGGATTCCGCCGCGACAGAAGTCGTCAGTGCGTTTGCCGATTTCTACGGCATTTCGCCCGACTGTGTCACCGCCGGAAACGGATCGGATGAGATCATCACGCTGCTTCTGAACTGCTTTCTTGAAAAGGGCGCGAAGCTGGTGACGGTTTCGCCGGATTTCTCGATGTACGCGTTCTACGCAGGGCTTGCGGAGCTTGAAGTCATCACGGTGCTGAAGGAAGAGAATCTGCAGATCGACATGAATAAGCTGATCGCGGCCTGTCAGAAGGCAGACGCGGTCGTCTTCTCAAACCCGTGCAACCCGACCTCGCTCGGCATTCCGCGGGCGGAGATCATCCGGCTGATCGAATCGGCGCCGGACTGCCTGATCATCGCGGATGAAGCCTATATGGATTTCTGGGACGAATCGGTGCTCGATCTCGTCACGAAATATGACAATCTGATCGTGCTGCGCACCTGCTCCAAAGCGATCGGTCTGGCCGCTGCGCGCATGGGCTTTGCCGTGATGGACTCCTACAAGACCGGTCTGCTCCGTGCGGCGAAATCACCCTACAACTGTGACGCGGTTTCGCAGATGATCTGCTCAACCGTGCTGCGCGAACAGTCGCTGCTCAACAACTGCCGCGATGAGATCGTCGTGCAGACACAGCGGCTCTACACTGAGCTTTCGGCACTTGCAAAGCAGCATCCGGAACTGATCGACACGGTCTATCCGCCGCGCACGAATTTCGTCTTTGTGCAGACGGCATACGCAAAGGAGATCTATGAGGCGCTGCTGAATG
>JAGDBX010000107.1 GCA_018110935.1 Oscillospiraceae bacterium | reverse complement strand
GAGCTCGGCGGGGGTGAATCGAGCAAAACGATCCGGCGGATCGTTTTGCCGAGAGGGGGAGCCTGCGATAGAGGCTCCCCCTGAGCGAATCGCAGAGCGATTCGCCCTTAATGTATCGCTTCGCGATGATCTGTAATGGGGCTCCGCCCCAAGCCCCGCTCAAGGGACATTGTCCCTTGAGAATCCCGTTAGGAGAACACAAATGCCCCCGCCGTATGGCGGGGGCTTTTTGTCATCCGCTGCGCGGGCGCTTCAGATCATCCGTATCCAGCATGACCGTAAACGGTCCGTCATTCCGCAGATCCACATCCATGTGCGCGCCGAATACGCCGCAGTCCACATGCGGGATCACTTCCCTGCACCTGCTGAGAAACAGCTCATAGAGCCGGTTTGCTTCGTCTGGCTTCGCCGCGTGCGAAAAGCTCGGCCTTGTCCCCTTGCGGCAGTCCGCACAGAGCGTGAACTGTGAGATCACAAGCAGCGAACCGTTCACATCCGTGATGCTGCAGTTCGTCTTGCCCTCCGCATCCGGAAAGAGCCGGAGCTTTAAGAGCTTATCAGTCAGCATCGTGACCTCCGCTTCGGTGTCCGTTTCCGTCACGCCCAGCAGCACAAGATATCCCTTTTCAATCTGCCCCGTGACCGCTCCGTCCACCGTCACCGAAGCGTGTGCGACCCTCTGGATCAGTGCGCGCATATCGTTCCTCCTTATTCTGCATGGTTATCCGCTGTAATACAGCGCCGCATCCTCCGGCGGGAGCGCACGCATAATTTCCCGGAAGCGTACAGCACGGCGCTGCGCGGTATCTTCTGCGTTCCGCACATCCTTGTGCCGGCGCAGGACAACGGTCTGTACGAACAGCATCACTCGTCTCCGAAGACGGTCTTTGCAAAATCGACCGACGCCTTGGCGTCCTTTGCGTAGCAGTCCGCGCCGATCGTTTCGGCGTAGTCAGCTGTCAGCACAGCGCCGCCGACAACGGTCCTGCAGCCCGGATACTGCTGATGCAGCAGCTTGATGGTCTCCTCCATTGCGCCGACTGTCGTCGTCATCAGCGCGGAGAGCCCGACCAGCTTCACCTGATGCCGGATCGCCGCGTCCACAACAGTCTGCGGCGGCACATCCTTGCCGAGGTCAATGACATCGTAGCCGTAATTTTCCAGCAGCAGCTTGACAATATTCTTGCCGATGTCATGGACATCTCCCTGCACGGTCGCGATGACGATCCGGCCTTTGCCGCCGGACGCGCCCTGCGACGCCATGTGTGCCTTGAGCACGCCGAACGCGCTCTGTGCCGCCGTTGCCGCCTGAATAAGCTGCGGCAGGAAGAGTGTGCCCTTTTCGTATTCCGCACCGACGGCATCGAGCGCGGGGATCAGCATTTCGTTGACGATCTGCATGGATTCGTGCGTTTTGAGCGCTTCCTCGGTCAGCCTTGCCGCATCCTGTCTCAGGCCGTGCGCGACTGCCGATTCAAGCGTCATATCGCCGGCATTCTGCGCGGCGGCCGGTGCCGCCTGAGACGGCGCGGCATCGCGGTAGGCATCAATGAACATTTCGCAGTTCGGATCAAATCCGCCGAGCATCCGGAAGGCGCGGACGGTGTCCATCATGCCCTCTGCCATCGGGTTGATGATCGGGAGCGTCAGGCCGTTCTGCATCGCCATGCAGAGAAAACTGCGGTTGATGAGCGGGCGGTTCGGCAGACCGAAGCTGATATTGGAGACACCGAGGACGGTCTGCAGCCCGAGCTCCTCGCGGACGCGCCGCACGGCGGTCAGCGTTTCAACAGGGCCCTCCGAGCCGGTCGAAGCGGTCAGCGTCAGACAGTCAAGAAAGACATCTTCTCTGCGGATGCCGAGCGATACAGCGCGGTCAAGGATCCGCCGGCCGATGCGAAACCGTTCGGACGACGATGCGGGAATACCGTTTTCGTCGAGCGTCAGGCCGACGATCGCGGCACCGTAATGCTTCACCAGCGGCAGGATCGTGCTGAGCGATTCCTCCTTGCCGTTGACGGAATTGACAATCGGCTTGCCGGGGTAGACGCGCAGAGCGGCCTCCAGCGCCGCGGGGTCGGAAGAATCGAGCTGAAGCGGCAGATCGGTGACCTCCATGATCGCCTGCACCGCCTGCGGCAGAACGGCCGCTTCATCAATACCGGGCGTACCGACATTGACATCAAGAATATCGGCGCCGGCGTCCGTCTGCGAGATCGCCTCACCGCGCAGATAGTCAAAATCAAGATCGAGAAGCGCCTGCTTCATGCGCTTTTTGCCGGTCGGGTTGATGCGCTCGCCGATGACGCGCGGCATATCGAGCAGGACGGTGCGCGTGCCGGAGCAGACCGCAGCCTTCGGGTGCACATGCGGTCTTGCGCGTCTGCCGCTGCCGAGCTTTTTGATGACTGCGGCAATAAATTCCGGTGTTGTGCCGCAGCAGCCGCCGAAGAACTGCACGCCGCAGTCCGCGTAGGCGGGCATGAAGCTGGCGTATTCCTCCGGCGTGATGCTGTAATCGCCGGTGACAGGATCGGGCAGACCGGCATTCGCCTTTGCGATCAGCGGCAGGCTTGTCCACGCGGAAAGCTCCTGCATCAGCGGCAGGATCTCACGCGGACCGAGCGAGCAATTGATGCCGACGGCCGCCGCGCCGAGCGCTTCCAGCGTCATTGCCATGGCGGAGATCGGGCATCCGGTAAAGGTTCTGCCGTTTTCTGTGAAGGTCATGGTGACAAGCACCGGCAGATTAGTATGCTCCTTTGCTGCGAGCAGCGCCGCCTTGGTTTCCAGCAGGTCGCTCATCGTTTCAATGACAACGAGATCGGCTCCGGCCTCCGCGCCCGCTTCGCAGGTGACGCGGTAGGCTTCATAAGCGGCTTCAAAGGTCAGTGTACCGACGGGCTGGAGCATCTGTCCGGTCGGGCCGATATCGAGCGCGACACAGGCACGGCCTCCGACGGCCTCCTTCGCGAGCCGCACCGCCGCACGGATACTCTCCGCAGCATCAACGCCGGTGCCGGCGAGCTTCAGCGGATTCGCGCCGAAGGTATTGGCATAGACGATCTGTGAGCCGGCCTCCGCGTATGCCTTGTGGACAGCCGCAACGCGGGCAGGCTCCGTCAGATTGAGACGCTCCGGCAGTTCACCCGGTTTCAGATGCAGCATGGTACCCATGCCGCCGTCCAGAAAGACAAATTCATTCAGCAACAAAGCGCGAAAATCCATGATCTCCTCCGCGGGGACTGCCCGCCGGTCGGGAACGACCGTTTCTCAGTCTCATTATATCATACGAAAGCGAAAAATGCACGGCAAGGGAGGGGGGGATCGCTTCGCGATGATCTGTAATGGGGCTCCGCCCCAACCCCCGCTCAAGGGACAGTGTCCCTTGAGAATCCCGCTGTGAGGGCACAAAAGCCCCCGCCGAACGGCGGGGGCTTTCTTTTCGTGCGCCCAAAATAAAAGTTTCGGTCAAGCCTTTTCAAAGGCTTGCGGGTT
>JAGDBX010000106.1 GCA_018110935.1 Oscillospiraceae bacterium | reverse complement strand
GAAACCTTGCCCTGCTCCTCTGCCGTTTTTGCCATCAGGCTTTCGGGATGCTCCGCTCTGTCCATGCTGTCAGGCCTCCTCTTCCCCGCTTCTGTAAACTGCCGTGAGCGAATCCTGCTCATACCCTTTTATTGTAACACAAATCAGGGAATTCTGCAAACCCTTTTCGCAATTTTCCGTGAAAATTTTCACAAGTGTACCTTCCGGTGTATGTCCGCTGAAAAAGGTCTGTGCATTTTGCTGTTTTTCACCCTCGACCAGAACGGTCAGACGCTCCCCGACTCTCGACGCAAGATGCGCCGAACGGATCTCATCCGCCAGCGCGGAAAGACGGGCGGCACGCTCCGCCCTGACGGGCGGCGGCACCTGATCGGGCATCCGCGCGGCCCGCGTGCCCTCCCGCTGTGAGAACGGGAACACATGCACCTTCGCAAAGCCGATCTCCCGCACAAACGCGAGCGTTTCGGCAAATTCTTCTTCTGTTTCGCCGGGGAAGCCGACAATGACATCGGTCGTCAGTGCCGCGCCGGGGAACAGCCGGTGGATGTTTTCTGCCAGCGCGCGGTATTCCGCGGCGGTATAGCGGCGGTTCATGCGCTTCAGGACGCTGTCGCAGCCGCTCTGAAGCGACAGATGAAACTGCGGGCAGAGCTTATCGCAGCGCGAGAGACGGGCAAGGAGCTCCGGTGTCATACGCTCAGGCTCCAGCGAACCGAGCCGGACGCGGATAAAGCCCTCCTGCTCCGCGCAGATCTCCACCGCATCCGCGATACTGCAGCCGGTGTCATCGCCGAAAAAGCCGAGGTTGATGCCGGTCAGCACGATCTCGCGGAAGCCCTTTGCACTGAGCGCCGCGGCCTCCTGCCGGAGCCGGTCAAGCGGCATGGAACGGCATCTTCCGCGCGCGTAGGGAATGATGCAGTAGCTGCAGAACTGATTGCAGCCGTCCTGAATCTTCAGAAAGGCGCGTGTGCGCGTGGTATCGGCACAGGGCATCTCCGAAAAGGCATCGCCCTTTCTGTACGGCGTGATCTGCTGCCCGCTCTGTGACGCGCGCTGAGTGAGCGCTTCGGACAGCCAGCTGAGCAGCGCGGCGCGGTCACGGGTGCCGGTGACAAAATCGGCACCCGAAAAATCGTCCTCCGGAAAGGCCTGCGGCCAGCAGCCGGTCAGCAGCAGAAGTGCCGACGGATTCCGGCGGCGGAGACTGCGGAGCAGCTGTTTCACCTTGCGCACGCTCTCGCCTGTCACGGCACAGCTGTTGACGATCAGAACATCCGCTTCTGCGGTGATCTTCGTCTGCGTCAGCCCCTTTTCGGTCAGAACGGATGCAAGGCCGGCACTTTCCGCCTGATTCACCTTGCACCCAAGCGTCATGATCTGAAATCGCATGGGTTCTCCTTTGTGTATTATGCACATATTTCGCACACTGTAGTTGTGCAACAGTTACAGTGTGCGTGGATTGCAAAAAGATAATTGAAAACGCTCTGAAAATTCGGTCAGTTGTACAAACTGTATTATTATTGCTTGACAAGCCGTGCTTTTCATGATATAGTATGGACAGGGTGATTCATGACAACCCCTCCAAAATAGATTTTGGTGTTCGGGTCCCGCGACGCGATTCCGGAGCGCCCCCTCTCACAGCTCCTGATTCCCACCGGTGAACCCGGCCACCGCCTGCTTTTTCAAAAGAAGCCCGGACCCATCCGAACGATGAGAAATGAGGTAATTACAATGTCTGCAGTCACTGTTTATCTCCCCGAGCTCGCCGATGTTGAGGCATTTGTCAACATCATGGGACGCTTCCCGTTTGAAGCGCAGCTGACCGTCGGTCACTATGTTGTTGACGCAAAATCGATTATGGGAATTTTCACGCTGGACCGTGAACAGCCGATCCGTCTTGAGGTCAAGACCGCTGATGAGGCGCAGCTTTCCGCGCTCCGTGCGGCGATCGGCAAGTACCTGTTCAAGCCGGTACACTGACGGTCCGCTCTGATACTGACATTTTCTTTCCGGAAGGCTTATGCCGCTTCCGAAATCCCCCTTTTTTTCATGTTGCTCCCCATTGACGCTGTCTGCGCATTGACAGCGGGGAGCGCACCCACTCCGCGTATCGTTCTCTGAGAAGCAGTGCTTCACAGAGAATGGTGCGTCTTTTTTTGCATATCGGCGGAACGCCGCGCACTGCAGAGTGCGCGGCTCCCCGTCAAATGTTCTGTTTCTCCGGGCGTTCAGGCCTGCCTGACGACAGAGTAGATCGTGAAAGGCCTGGGCTCAGCGCCCTTTTCGCGGAACAGCTCTGAGACAGTCACAAGCGCAAAGCCTTCTCTGATCAGATCCGGCACAAGCCGCTCCACGGCCCTGACTGTCGCTTCGTTGCCCCAGAAATCGTGCAGCAGAATGATCGCGCCGTCCTCCGCCTGCCGCATCACGCCCGCATAGCGTTCCTCCGCGGTCACGGATTCCAGATAGTCATCCACGCCGAGGCCGGAAATGAACGGCAGCCCGACGCATCGGAACATCGTATCGCTGACCGCGATATAGGGCGGCCGGAAGAAGTGCGGCGGTTCGCCTGTGATCGCACGGATCTTTTCTGAGACCGAGCCCGTCTCCGCCTGCACCGCGTCCGCGGGCAGTTCATTCAGATAGCAGTGCGTCTCGGAGTGATTGCCGAATTCGCAGCCCATGTCATAGGCACGCCGGATGACCGGCTCCGTCTCCGGCGTGATGTTCTGTCCGATGAGAAAAAACGACGCTCTTGCGCCGTATTGCTCCAGAATGTCAAGGATTCTGACGGTCGTTTCTGTATTCGGGCCGTCATCAAAGGTCAGTGCGAGCATCTTGCCCGCAGCCGGCTGTTCCGGCATAGGCGCCCATCCCTTCTGTCAAGGCGGTGCTGCAGTAAGCTTCCCCCTTACCGCCGCGAATGTGTGTTTAACTGTTTTATTTTTCTGTATCTTTATTTTTTCTTTGTTTTTTTGCCGAGCACGATTGCAGCAATCACAAGCAGCAGCGCGACGGCGCCGAGGACAGCATACAGCAGGACCGGCGTATCATCGCCCGCGGCGACCGAACCGACAGCTGCCAGAAACAGATTCAGCATATTCATCGTAACCTCCCGGGATCCGGTTTCAACCGGAATATACTGCTAGTAGTTTATCATAATCGGCAGGATTTGTCAAGTCATGTGCAGCTTTTTTCATTGACAAACCCGCCGCGGCATGATATGATAAAGACAGATACAAAAAGCCCCGGCTCTGCCGCGGGCACAGAAAGAGGTAACAATTATGCTGATCACAATTCTTCAGCTGGCAGGCGTGCTGATCTCGCTTGGCGCGCTGTTTCTTCTGCTGCGGGACGGCTTCACGGGCAGAACAGCCATGCTTCTGCTGCTTGCCGACTTCGGCTGCCTTGTCATGAACTCCGGAATGCTTCTGACAGCCGTTTCGGACGGCCACGCAGACGGCATCACCGCCTTTGAGATCACCTATCTCGGCGGCGCGCTGTTTTACACCTTCTTCCTGCTCTTTATCACCAAGCATCTGCAGCTCCGCATCCCGCAGGCGGTCAATGTCTGCATCGCCGCGGTGCTGGGCAGCGCGGTCGCGGTCTGCTGGATCGACCGGCTGCGCACACCTCTGATGGGACAGATCTGGTTCTCACAGCATCCGGTCTTCCATGTGCAGTGTGCGGAGGTGCCGCAGACAGCATTCCGCTGGATTCTGGGCGGACTGCTCTGCACCGTGTTCCTGCTTCTGTGCATCGTGACCGTAAGGCGGCTCCTGCGCACGGAGCTGCGCGCGGAGCGCTATCATTATGCGCGCATGACCGCGATCCTGCTGCTGATTCTGATACCGCTGATCACGCAGCTGTTCATTCCGCCGCGCCTGACGATGCTTCCGCTGATCTATGCCGCCGCCATGCTGATGCTCGCGCTGAGCATCCGCTCGGACGACTTCTTCAATGTCAGTGAATCGGCGCGGAACTGGCTCCTGAAGCAGATGAACGACGCCTATATTCTGGCAGACAGCCGGAAGCGCTTTCTGGACTGCAACGATGCCGCAATCGCGCTCTTTCCGGCACTGGCCGGGATGCGGCAGGGCACGCCGCTCCCCGATGAGATCTCCGCGCTGCTGGCAGACAGAGAAAACTCCGGCATTGAGCGGAACGGAAGATTCTATGAGGTCAAGATCACCGATCTGGAGCGCGGCGGGCGCATCACAGGCCACGCGCTGCTGATGGACGATGACACCGATCAGCAGAATTACTCGCAGCTGCTCGCACGCTACAACACGGAGCTGGAGGCGGAGGTCAACCGGAAGACACGCCATATTCAGGAGGTGCAGGATTCGATCGTCACAGGCATGGCGGCAGTCATTGAACGCCGCGACGACTCGACCGGCGGGCATATCCGCCGCACAAAGAAGGTCGTCCGCATCTTTGCGGAGCGCCTGCGGCTCAACATGGAGGAGCTGAAGATCGACGAACAGTTCATCCGGAATGTGATCAAGGCGGCTCCGATGCACGATATCGGAAAAATCGCGATCGAAGACAGCATTCTGCGGAGCCCTGCCCGTCTCTCCGATCAGGAGCGCGAGGTCATGAAGCTGCACACGGAGAAGGGCGCGGAGCTGCTGACGGAGATCCTCTCTGAGAGTGACGACGAGGGACTGCGCCGCACGGCGGTCAATGTCGCGCATTTTCACCATGAACGCTGGGACGGCGCCGGCTATCCGGACGGCCTGAAGGGAGAGGCCATCCCGCTGGAGGCGCGGATCATGGCACTCGCGGACAGCTTTGACGCAATGGTCAGCAAGCGGTGCTATCAGGCGAAGGGGCGCTCCTGCGATGAAGCGTTCGCGGTCATCGCGCAGGAGCTCGGCGGGCAGTTTGATCCGGTGCTCGGCGCGATCTTCCTGCAGTGCCGCGTCCAGATCGCCGCGTATTACGAAAGCACGCTGAAGAACGCGGGTCCGCGGGCTGAACCGGAACCGTACTGATATGAATGAAAACAGCATCACGGAAGGCTTTGCACTGCCGGGATGCTGTTTTTCTTATGCGGTCATCCTGTCAACATCAACAAAAATCGAACTCTTTCATTGTGCGGAGAGACGAAACGCCGAAAATCGCGCCGTGTCACAAAACAGACACATTTTTATGATAAACTATATCGTACTATTCTGACTGTTTGGGTGTCAGAGAAAGGGTGTGTATAGATGCTCGGGCTAAAGGGTATCACCAAGACCTACCTTGCGGGCGATTCGCAGGTACAGGCACTGAAGGGCATTGACATCATGTTCCGTCCGAATGAGTTTGTCGCCGTGCTGGGGCCTTCGGGCTGCGGCAAGACCACGCTGCTCAACATCATCGGCGGACTGGATCGCTACACAGAAGGCGATCTGACCATCTCCGGAAAATCGACAAAGGAATACAAGGACAAGGACTGGGACCATTACCGCAATCACACGATCGGCTTCGTGTTCCAGACCTATAACCTCATCCCGCATCAGACGGTGCTCTCGAATGTGGAGCTGGCTCTGACGCTCTCGGGCATTTCCAAGTCCGAGCGCAGGGAGCGCGCGAAGAAAATGCTCGAAAAGGTCGGCCTGGGCGATCAGATCCACAAGAAGCCGAACCAGATGTCCGGCGGTCAGATGCAGCGCGTGGCCATTGCGCGTGCGCTGATCAACGATCCGGAGATCCTTCTGGCGGACGAGCCGACCGGCGCGCTCGACACGGAGACCTCCGTGCAGATCATGGATCTGCTCAAGGAGATCGCGAAGGACCGCCTTGTCATCATGGTCACGCACAACCCCGAGCTCGCCGACACCTATGCGACGCGCATCATCCGCCTGCTGGACGGTAAGGTGCAGAGCGATTCCGTGCCGTACAGCGAGAAGGACGAAGCCGCGGAATGCGCAAAGCGCGCAAAAAAGGCCGAAAAGGATTCCAAAAGGCAGGCGAAGAAGCAGAAGAAGGATAAGCGCGTCTCCATGAGCGCCGCTACCGCGTTCTCTCTCTCGCTGAACAATCTGCTGACGAAAAAGGGCAGGACACTGCTGACCGCGTTTGCCGGAAGCATCGGCATCATCGGCATTTCGCTGATCCTGTCGCTCTCTGACGGATTCCAGACCTACATCGACACCGTGCAGGAGAACACGCTTTCTTCCTATCCGCTGACGATCCGGTCACGGTCGGTCGATCTGTCCAGTCTGGTGGAAAATGTCACCGGACAGGCGCAGGACCGTGAGGAGCACCCGCTTGACAAGGTCTATTCGACCGGTCAGGAGGCGGAAATGCTCAACGCAATGGTCTCAGAGGTCAAGCAGAACGACATGAAGCAGTTCAAGGCACATCTGGATTCCAGCAGCGAAGAGCTCTCAGACTACACGATCTCCTATGTCTATGACCTGACACCGCAGGTATATCTTGCAGATACAAGCGAGCGCGTACAGGCGGTCAACCCCAACCCGCTCGTTGACGCCTATTATTCCATGCTCGGCTACGATATGAATTCGCTTTCCTCGAATTATTCGCAGATCATGGAAATGGGCACCGGCACGATGGATATCTGGACGCAGCTCTACGGTGACCGTAAGCTGCTCGATACACAGTATGACATCATCAGCGGCCACTGGCCGGAAAATATGAACGAAGCCGTGCTGGTCATTGACGATCACAACGAAATCAACGGCATGACAATGTACGGTCTCGGCCTGCGCGATCCCTCCCGCATCAATGAAATGTTCCAGACGATCATGGAGGGCAAGCCGATCGAGGTGGACAGCGCGAGCTTCACCTACGACGAGCTGATGGATATTGAGTTCCGCGTCATTCTCAATACGGATATGTATGAATATGATGAAACGGAAAAATGCTGGAAAGAACGTTCCCGGAATGACGAATTCATGACGGAGAAGATCGGGGGCGGCATTCCGGTCAGACTGAGCGGCATTGTCCGCAGAAAGGCCGGCTCCGTTTCCGGCGCACTGATGCCCGGCACGATCTGCTACACCAAAGAGCTGGTCGATCACCTCATGGATGAGAACGCGAAAGCGGAGATCATCCGGAAGCAGCAGGACGATCCGAAGATCGATGTCTTCACCGGCTATGAATTCGAGGATCACGAGAATGTGACCGTGGACGACGTATATGCCTACATCGACAATATGAGCGAGCAGGAGTTCGCACAGCTTCAGGTGATGTTCGGCAAGCTCTACGGCAGCTCCTTTGACGGCAAGGATGTCGGCGAGGCTCTGGCGGCCATGAAGGATGAGGAGCTGGTCGCCGCGATCGCGCCCGGAATGCTCGAAAAGGTCACGCTGGATGAGGCGAAGCAGTTCGCCGCGACCGATCAGGGGAAGCAGGCGATCATCGGCACGATTGCGCAGACACAGGGCGTACAGCCCGATCCCGCGCTCCTGCAGGCCGTTACCGACGAACAGCTGCTTGAGATCTACAAGGGCATCGTGCAGTCGCAGATTACTGCGGATGTGATCCGTGAAAACATTTCCAAAATGAGCGACGACGAACTGAACGCGCTCGCACAGTCCTTCAATCCTGCCAAGGACATTGACAGCCTGAAAAAAGCAATGGCGACGATGGAAGAGGAAACGCTGATCAAGATCTTCAAGGAGCAGATCCTTGCGCGCTCCACCAGCAATACCTATGACGGCAACCTCCAGAAGCTCGGTCTGCGCGATCCGGAAAATCCCTCTGCCATTCAGATTTATTCCCCCTCCTTTGAAGCAAAGGAGGAGTTCGAGGACTTTGTCCAGCGCTATAATGACGGGCAGAGCGAGGATGAAGGAAAGATCGAATACACGGACTATATCGGGCTGCTGCTCAGCTCCGTGACCAAGATCATCAACATGGTCTCCTATGTGCTGATCGGATTTGTTTCGATCTCGCTGATCGTCTCGTCGATCATGATCGGCATCATCACATATATCTCTGTTCTGGAACGCACGAAGGAGATCGGTATTCTCCGTTCGATCGGTGCGTCCAAGCGTGATATCAGCCGAGTGTTCAACGCGGAAACCTTCATTGTCGGATTGGCTGCGGGCATCATCGGCGTTGTCGTGACAATGCTGCTGGATATCCCGATCAATCTGATCATCGAAAAGGCCTCCGGCGTACCGGATATCGCGTTCCTGCGCCCGGTCTACGCGCTGATTCTGATCGGTATTTCCGTTCTGCTGACGCTGATCGCGGGCATCATCCCGTCGCGGCTTGCAGCAAAGAAGGATCCGGTCATCGCACTGCGGACAGAATAATACAATCCGGATTCAGGAAAAAGGATCGCTCCGCGATGATTGATAATGGGGCGCTGCCCCAAACCCCGCTCAAGGGACATTGTCCCTTGAGTATCCCGTTATGAGCACACAAATGCCCCCGCCGTCAGGCGGGGGCAATCTTTCCGTTTACCCAAAATAAAAGTTTTGGTCGAGCTTTTTCAAAAGCTCGCGGGAGTCCAGAGGGCGGCGCCCTCTGGCTGCGCTCCGCAG
>JAGDBX010000105.1 GCA_018110935.1 Oscillospiraceae bacterium | reverse complement strand
GTGCAGCAGCCGGCGGTCCAGCCGCAGCCCGCAGCAGCCGTGCCGCGGCCGGTCGATGCCCGCGCGTCCAATCCGACGCCGCGCCGCAGAACAGCTGCTCCCGCAGCCGCAGAGCCTGCGCCCGCCGCACCGGATGAAGCCGGCAGCCGGTATTCCAATCCGACGCCGACATCCCGCAGATAAGGAATTTGCTATGAGTATTCTGTTATCAGGTTATACCAGACAGTGTGCATCGGGGATGCATGTCAATCAGGATCAGTTCGGCGGCCTGCGCGTGCAGGACGGCAACGGACGGGAAATTGCCGTCGCAGCAGTTGCAGACGGCATTTCGCTTGGATATGAGGGGAAATACGCGAGCTACAACACGGTGCTCTGGCTGCTGCAGTGGGCAGAGCGGTATTTCCCGGAGCATCCCTTTGATGTGCAGGAAACGGCACAGGAGATCCAGGAGCAGATGATGCTGTATAATCACAGGCTGAATGTGTTTTCCGATCATCATTCCTCCTCGGATACCTGCTGCACGGTCTGCGGCATGGTCACGGATGAGGAGTTTCTTCTGGTGTTCAATGCCGGAGACAGCCGGCTTTATGAAATGGCCCCCTCCGGCAGAGTCCGCTGCATGACGCAGGACGACAAGGCGGAGGACGGGTACAGCATTGCCATGCACATCGGCGGAAAGAAGGACAGCGACTTAAAGCTCACCTTCTCTTCCGATGTTTATCATCCGGACAGCCGCTATGTGCTCTGTTCCGACGGATTCTACAAGCGTGTCGATTTTTCGGCGTTCTGCAGGCAGATCATGCCGTGCCGCAGCCGTGCCGAGACAGTCAGCACGCTTGAGGCGTTTTCCGCGCGTCTTGCGCAGGAGGGCGAAACAGACGACATTACGGCGCTGATCCTTTCGAGAAGTGGTTGAGATGGGCAAAAAAAAGAATCGGGCAGAAGGCGTTATTTATGACCGCATAGAGGAATACGAGATCGGCGATTTTATCGCGGTCGGCGGAGAAAGCATCGTATTCAAGGGCGTCAAGAAATCGGTCGGGCGCACCTATGCACTGAAATTCAGAGACCGTTCCCGATGGGACGATTTCTTCACATATGAGCTGAAAACACTGAGCCGGCTGGAGAAGTGCAGCACGAGCAAGCTGGCGGGTGTCATTCCCGCGGTCACGGGCACGATCCTCGGGGAGCTCTACCGCAAGGTGCCGCCGCACAAGCAGGCACAGTGTTCGAATCTCGCGCTGACGAACGCGGAGTATTTCTGCATCGTCGAGGATTTTATCGTCGGCTGTGACCTGAATGAATACTGCAGCGGCGACGCGCTGCGGGGCATCACCGGCCACACGCCGATGCAGGATGCGCCCTATGAGCAGGTGGTCGCCTTTCAGCGCAAGCTGCTGAACTGGACGATCCAGTTCTGTGAGATCATGGCGCATGTCACGGAGGAGCACCGCTTTCTGCACATGGACATCAAGCCGGAAAATGTCATGATCGCGAACGAGACGGAATCCGTCACGGTCATCGACTTCGGCAAATCCATGGAGCTTCCCCCGCGTTCGGACGCGGTCTCGCTGCATGAGGAATTCGGCGAGGAGATCGGCGTATTCGGCACAGACGGCTTTGCCGCGCCCGAATGCTGTGACTCCGCGCAGATGCGGAGCGCGCTGGGGCTTGCAGAGACCGGCCGCGCGGATATCCGCAGCGATATTTTCTCCTTCGGCGCGATGCTCTGGGACTGCATCAACCCGGAGAAAAATCTCCGCATCAAGTATTCGGAGTCCGGATACTTCCGGCGTGACCTGTTCAACACGCCGAAGGGGTATATCCCGGAGCTGGAGGCGCTGATCGTCAAATGCACGGAAAAAGATCCGGACATGCGCTACCAGAACTATGACGAGCTGAAAAAGGCAGCGCTGCACGCAGAGAAAAAGCTGCTGGAGCGCGAAAAACCGCGCAAGACGCTGCTGGTGTTCAGCATCATCGCGGCACTGATGACCGTGCTGCTGGTCTTTTCGCTTTCGGTCATTTCGCGCCGCGAAAGCCTGACCTATGAAATCGCCCGCAGCAATTTTGATAAAATGGCCGCGGACTATACCGAGCACAATCTGACTGATTTCAAGGAGACGGCCGCCGCGCTGATCGACGCGAGACCGGACGCGAAGCAGTCATATATGGATGTGCTGGCGGTTTCCTTCAAGGACGATGACTGCGTGAGCAAGACCGAGCTGGAAGAGGTCCTGCTCAAGTGTCTTGACCGCACGAATGACAAAACCATCATTTCCACTTATGTCGACCAGGTGATGCAGCATATCAATTATGTCAGTGCGAAGACCGTTTCGGAATCGCTTGCCATCCGGCGTTCGCTGGATTCGGTCAGAAGCGACGGCATGGAGATCGCGAGAGCGATCGCGAATTACGGCAGTCAGCCTGTTGAGTCCTTCGACACACTCGGGCGGTACCGCGACGCCTCTGACTATTACAACGCGCTGCTCTACCTGAACAAGATGCTGATGAACGATACGAATCTCAAGAAGCAGATCGCGGACGCAAAGGGCGTTGACCCCGATCTGCTGAAGAGCCCGCTTGCCTGAAGGAGTTTTCGGAATGGACAGCTTTATCATCAAGAACGATACATGGCTCCGGTATCTGCCGATCATTCTGTACGGCCTGATCATCATTCTGGCCGCGATGAGCGTGGCGATCGTGTTTCTGATCTACCGTCGGTACAAGAACCAGAACCTGAAATCGAGAAACGGCAAATCGGATTTTGCGGCTGCCTATGAGGAGAGCCGCAGCTCCAACGGCTCGAAAAACCGGAACACCGCGGCGAAGAATCCGCAGCCGGAGCTGCCCGCGCATTTCGGAGAGCCGCACGGACCGGCCGTGGCGGAGTTCTATTTTGAATATGAGGATACATACAGGATATGAACCGGACCGCAAAACTTGCCAACCAGGCGTCTGTCATCTGTTTTGCGCTGTCATCGGCCAGTCTGCTGCTGATCCCGTTTCTGGAGATCGGAGAGGAGCTGCCGCGTCCGGCATACTGGATCGCGGGCATCTTCTGGGGCGGACTGCTGGCCGGTATTCTGCTGCAGATCACCGCGGCGGCAAAGAGCAGAGACGCGGAGAAAAAGCCCTGCCGCAAGGCGCGGCTGATGCTGATCCCGGCGGCGGTCTTCGCGCTGCTGCTGATTGTGATTCTGCTCATGCAGTCAAAAAGCGTCATTCTGCTTTCCGCAGATCTGGCATTGCTTCTGATGTCAGTTGAGCTGTATTTCTATTTGCGACGGAGGGATCGTATATGAAAAAGAGAGTGCTGAGCCTGCTGCTGGCGGCAGGCGTGCTGTTTGGCAGCGGCTTCGGCAGCCGCAGCGCTGTTTTTGCGGCAGGGCAGCCGCAGAAGCAGGAACTGTCTGCCGCTGACGGGACAAAGAAAGCACCGCAGAACGCGCCGGATGATACCGCAGAGCCGGATACGACGGATCTGACGGATGTCAGCACGGCGGAGGAAACAACGACCGTACCGGTTGAGGAAGCACACGGCACTGCGGAGATCAGGCTGCGGACAACCACCGGATTCCCGAAGAACAACGATAGTATTTTCCCGGGACGGGAGGAGAAGTACTGGGACCCGAAAACCGGCCTGCTGCTGGAGGATTACTATACAGTCCGGCTGGACGGAACGGCTGATTCAGACGCAAAAGGGACATTCCGCGTCAAAGCGGTTCCTGCCGGGGACGGAAAGAGCTATACCTTTGCTGCTGAGAAGAAGGAAGCCGTTTACAATGAGAAAACCTATGACATCAGCTTCACGGACACGCGGACAGTCAAGCTTACGGACTATGATCCGGTCTACAACAGCGATCATAAGCCTGAAAATTATCAGGAAGTGAAGACGATCAATCAGAAGGGCGTCATCTGCCTGAAGTCGGATCCGCGCTTTCAGATCGCGGCGGACAGCAATATTGATTCCTTTAAAGGAGACACAGTCCCTGTCTCTTCCCTCACGAACAAAGCCTATTATCTGAGAAATGTTGATGAAAAGGACACAGATCATTATCACGCGGTCTCAAAGCAGTATACCGCCAATGTGAATATCAATCCGGCGGTTTCGGCTGAGGCCGTGATCTCACCGGATTTTGACCTCTCGAAAGAAAGTGCGTATAACGATGATCTGACGGTCACGGTGACAGGCTATGCCATGGCAGACACGGCGGTGATGGAGCTCTACAGCGGCAACACAAAGCTGTTAGCTGAAACGCTTACGCCGGTCGCGACAGATCAGGTGACGGAGCTGAGCAATACCTTCAAACTGAAGTACACCTTCTCTCTCGAAGGGCTGACCGGATGGGACAGATTCGTCCTGATCAAGGATCTGAGAGCGGTCATCAAGGCCGGCGGTTCTGAGAAGTCTGAAAATCTGAAACTGACTGACAGCAAGCGTCAGACGGCCGATTCATTCATTCTGGACGGCGCTGCGCCGTCTGTGGAACTGGATGACAAACCGGAATGGAACCGGGCTATTTTCAGAATATATGATTATGATAAGGACAAAGGAGACAGCACGCTCGGCAGCGGCCTCAGGCGCGTTGAGTATAAGATCAACGACAAAGACTGGGAAAAGGCTTCTTTTATGTTTTCGGAAGGCTGTGCATCTTACGATCTCTGGCTGGACCGTGAAAAAGCCATTGATACAAACGGCACGGTTCAGGTGGAGGTCCGCGTCACAGACTGTGCCGGAAATTTCTATCAGTTAGACGGTGTTTCCATGGATACGGACAGCATCGATCCGGTGATCGACAAGATTGAGATCTTTAATCCGGTTCCAGGGACAGAACTCTGGGAGGAGGCTGCACCGGAAACGGTCAATGTGCTGCCCTACGGCGTCTTTACGCAGAATCCGCTTCAGTTCCGCATCCGGGTGCACGATCCCGCGCCGGAGGACGGAGAACCGAGCGGAATCGGCTCCGTTACGGCCGGCGGAAAGGAATGTACTCCGCATACGGTACCGGTCAGCGGAGGGCTTGAAGCAGAAGTGGCTGATCCGGATATCGAGGTCAATGAGCTGGTCGGAACAGCGGCCGAGGAGATCGATTACTATTACTTTGACCTGGAACCGGGCGTATACAGCGATTTCAAGGTCACGGTCGCAGACAACGGCAGAAACACCGTCAGCCGGTCGCTGGCAGAAATTCTGAAATCCGCGTTCAAAATTGACAAGGTCCCGTCTAATGACCTGTACTATGACGCGGACATCCCTTCGCTGAAAGCGGAGGCACAGAATGAATACCGCAAAACTGCCATGAACAGTATTAGTGATGAAACGCGTTACACTTACTGGTACAACAGGGATGCGCTGACTGACAACAGCAAGAAGATCGCTGTGAGCTTCAGTGACAAGTACGGCATTGTCAGCGCGGATGTGTATTTTGACGGCAAACCGGTTTCCGGGTATTCAAAGGATTACAGCAGCGAAAAATCGCTGAAAAAAGAAGACAGCATCGACATCCCCGTCTCTGCACTCGTCACGGACGGCTCCCATTCGGTCACGGTTTCCGTGACGGACAATGCCGGTAATGTCACGGAGCAGAGGGTGTATCTGGAACTCGATTTCACAGATCCGGAGATCCCTGAATTCAGCGGCAGCGGCAGCGGAGAACTGCCTGAGGACTGGTTCCGCTCCGACGGGCTGCCGGTCATCACGATGCTCTTCCGGGATGAGAACCCCGAAAAAGCTGTGATCCGCATCAACAGTCAGGAAAAGACCTTCACGGCGGCTTCGGCAGAGTGGGTGACCGACGGCGAAGGTGCGGTCACGGTCATGCTGGATCTCGCGGACGGGCTTGACGACAACGGAAACAAGTTCTCCTTCGGTGCTGATCAGGTGTTCCGCCTCAAGGGCACGGTGACCGATTTTGTGGGCAATCAGACCTCCGCACCCGGTGAACATGAACCGGAAAAGCTCATCCGTGTGGACACAGAAGCCCCGCAGGTGAATGATGTCTTTGTGAACAGGACAGAGTCGGCAAAGGATAAGATCCTGCGCGTGCTGACCTTCGGCATCTTCTCCAACGAAAAATTCAAGTTCTCGGTGGATGTGCAGGACGGCGATCAGCACGAGGATCAGCAGCGTGAGAGCGGTATTGCTTCTGTGGAGATCCAGCTTGAGCCGGACGGCGAATTCTACGCGATGACGCTTGAGGAGGATATCGGATTCTACACCTATATCGTTCCGGACAACGATCCCGATTACCGTCTGCTCAGCGATGAAAGCTATCAGGGTACTGTGGTCTTCCGCGTGACAGACCGCGTCGGCCGCGAAACGACTGTCTTTGCACAGGATCCCGATCCGGACGATAAAGAGATCGAGATCCGGCTCGGCTCAGAGGAGTCGGTCCGGACAAACAGCAATTCCTACATGGTCGAGAGCATCCTGCCGAAGATCACCGTCAGCATGCCGGAGCCGGACAGTGAAGACCGTACGGCCGAGAAATGGTACTCCCTGACGGACGCGGACAGCAAGTTCATCACCGTGACCGCATCCGATCACGAATCCGGTCTCTTCGAGGTCAAGGCAACACTGACCGTTCAGACAAAACACGGCTTCGGGACTGTCCAGCAGAGCAAGGATTATTCCATTCTGGACAGCGCCTCTGTTCTGAAGCTGAACACGGAGACCTATGAGCAGGACGGTACAATGGACAGGGAGGCGAAGTTCGACCTGCTGTCGCTGTTCCGCGACATGGCACCGGATTCGGACGGGCGCTGCGAATTCACCGTGACGGCAGTCGACCTGGCCGGAAACAGCTTCACGACCGAGCCGATCGTCTATTACCTTGACTGGAAAACGCCGCAGATCAGCTCGATTGATCTGGCACCCGAAAGCGCTGACCGGTACAGAAATACCGGCGAGTATCCGGGCGGATCGCAGTTCGTCGATCTGCTTGAATACGGCTTCTATTTCCATGAGCCGTTCACCGCGACGGTCAATGTGTCCGACGAAGGCCCGTCCTCCGGTATGGACCGCATTTCCTACCGTCTGGTGGAATACCGGAACGGCAGCCTTTATAAAACCGGCACCGAGCAGTTTGCTTCTGTCGGCGCGGACGGCAAGGCATCCTTCCGGATCCCGGCAGATTTCAAGGGGCAGATCTATGTCAGCCCGTATGACAATGTCGGCAATACGCCGGAAAAAGAAGTGACACCGCATTCGTTCGTTGTCGATACGCCGGACCAGCACAGCTCCGAGGATCATATTTCGGTCACGGGCCTTGCTGCAACGACATACAGAGACAGCGAACAGTACCCGCTCTATACCGGCAGCGTGACGCTGACGGCCCGGATCACCGATACGGTCTCCGGCATCCGCAGCATCTCGTACGCGATGAATTCCGAACGGAACCGTCAGGAGGAGCAGACGATCGAGATCCCCAACACCGGATGCCGCGTCGGACAGCAGCTGCGCGACGGCTGGAACATCACGAAGATGGACGAGAACCTTGTCACCGAGGTCGAGCGTGTTTACAGTTTTACCGGCGATGACAACGGCATCGTGCTCAGCTTCCGCATGACCGACCGCGCCAACAACTTCTCTGAAAAGAAAACCGACGCGTTCTCGATTGACCAGACCGCACCGGTCATTGAGGCCGTGTTCAGTTCTCCTGCCGGAAGCGGCGCCTATTACAGCCAGAAGCGCACCGCAGTCATTACAGTGACAGAGCGTAATTTTGACGCGTCGAGGATCCGTTCCGAGATCACGAACCGCATCGGCGGCGTTCCTTCTGTCTCGTTCCGCGATGAATCCGACACCGTGCATATCGCGGAGCTCGAATTTGACGAAGGCGATTACAGCTTCTCCCTTTCCGGCACCGACCTCTGCGATCACACAGCCGGCGTGAACTATTCCGGCGGGCACGAGAACGAGTTCTATGTTGACCTCAGAGATCCGGTTGTCACCAGCAATTTCAGCGAGCTGACAAACGGGGCGAGAAACAGCTTCCGCAGCGATCAGAAGGTAACCTTCAGCATCAATGAGCATAATTTCGTCAGGGATTCTGTCCGCATCACTGTGGAGCGCGCGCCCTCCGGCAAGGAGCTGAACAGCGCAAACCGCGTGGACTGCACAAACGAATTTGTCACGCGTGATATGTGGACGGACAACGGCGATGTGCACACCGCCGGCTTCACCTTCAGCAAGGACGCCGTATACCGTGTGACGATCTCCGTGACGGACGCGGCAGGCAGATCTTCTGCAAACGCGGTCTCCCCGATCTTCGAGGTGGACAAGAAAAAGCCGATCCTCGATCAGCCGGCAAATCTCAGCAAGATCGTTTACACCAAAAAGAACCCGCAGACAGAGGCGGATCCGATCGTCTTTGCGGACGAAAACATTGACCATATCACCTACTCTGTCGTGTCCTACCGCCTGAAGCGAGACGCAGATCAGGTCGGATACGGCATGGATGTCACGGAATCCGAACAGCTTGAGGTGAAATCGAATTCTGTGGTGCTCGGCGATGAATATTTCAGCCGCGACGGCATCTACGAGGTGAAGTGCGTGGCCTATGATATCGCGGGCAACCTGAGCGATTCCACGACGCACACCTATGTGGTGCAGCGCGATTCCGACTTCCTTGTGTATATCCCCGACAGCAGCAAGGAGGAAAAGACCGGCCTTTACAAGTTCAACCAGATCGGCATCCGTTCCGCTGATTTTGAGGACATCCGCGTGATCGCCTATGTGACATCGGACAGAGAGTTCGGTATTCAGGTAGACGGCGAGGATGTGACCGGCGAGGATATTACCGTTTCGGAGATCACGGGTGACGCGCTGGGCGGCGGCAAAAAGGCGGGCGAAACGATCAATCAGGTCACGGCCTATGATCTGACGCTCAAAAACAGCTACATCGCGCAGAAATACAGCGATGAGACCATTGACACCGACCTGCTGCTGAACGCGGTCGCGGCGTCTTCCTCTGATGTACAGAAGATCACGCTCGGCCATATCTACATTGACAATGTCAAGCCGGTGGGCGAGTATGAAGCGGCTCTGCAGGATCTCGGCTTCTTCGGCGGATTCTACGGCATGGAAAGCCGCGCTGTGAAGATCGAGGGCGTATCGCCCGACATCAATCTGGAGCGCAGTGAGATCCAGCTGAACGACACTGTGCTGACGGCCGGCGAAGGCGGATTTGTCTATGACGAGGACGCGCACACGATCGGCTTCACAATCGGCAAGGGCTACACTGACATCAAGACCACACTGGTGGACAATGCCGGCAACAGCTATGTTCTCCCGATCGTCAAGAAGGTCTATGTGGGCGTGCTGTTTGCGAGATTCTGGTATCTGTTCATTCTGGGCGGCCTTGCGCTGATCGGCGTACCGGCATTCATCATCATTTCTGCGATCAGGAAAAAGCGCACCGCCGCAGCGTTCTGACGCAGAACTGCATAAGGTATCGCTCCGCGATGATTCATAATGGGGCGCTGCCCCAAACCCTGCTCAAGGGACAGTGTCCCTTGAGAATCCCATTTTGATAGCACAAAAGCCCCCGCCTGACGGCGGGGGCTTTCTCAAAATAAAAGTTTTGGTCGAGCTTTTTCAAAAGCTCGCGGGTTCTTCGGGCAGCGCCCAACGTCGCCGCCCGCTGGCGGCGAAACACTCCCGCATGAAGGATCGCTCCGCGATGATTCAGAATGGGGCTCCGCCCCAAACCCCGCCCAAGGGCCATTGTCCCTTGAGAATCCCGCTATGAGGAAACGAAAGCCCCCGCCGTCAGGCGGGGGCTACCATATTATATCTTCAATCGCAATCCGCCGGAAACAGCGTTACTTCCGCGTTCCCGCAAGCAGCTCCAGAATCCAGAGCAGGTCGGATGCCGCGGTCATTCCGTCCGCGTCACAGTCGGCATTGAGCCGGCCGTGCACTGTGAGGACAACGCCCTCATCCTCCGCAATGTACCGTGCCAGCATGACCGCGTCCGCGATCTGTACTTTTCCGTTCACATCCACATCACCGGGCAGAATAACAAAGGCTTCGCCGCTTTCCGAGGCAGTCGTCTCAGATTCCGTCAGCGTAGTCTCAGGCTTCGTCGGGACAGGTGTTGTGGTTGTTGATTCCGTTGTTGTCTCAGAGAAGGATGTTTCCGGTTCGGTCGCTGAGGTCGATGTTGTTGTGGATTCGGTGGTCGTTGGTTCTGTGGTGGTTGTGGTCGTTGTTGTAGTAGTCGTAGTTGTATTAGTGGTAGTAGTGGTGGTTGTCGTAGTTGTTGTGGTAGTAGTAGTAGTTTTTGTTGTTGTTTTCGTGTCCGGCCGTACAGACTGCGGCAGCTGGATCGTGTGATAATCCGCGTCCACGACGAGGTTATTTTCATCCTCAAACATCGGCTGTGCCATGACCTGATAGGTCATCAGGCCGTTGTCATCCACGGTGAAACCGTAAATGCTGCCCTTTTTCTATTCTTCGCTTGTGAGCGTATAGAATTTCTGCACATCGCTGCCGTCCATAGCCATGGAATAGATATCGCTGCGCGTGTGGTAATAAATGCGGTTGTCCCAGACATCCGCGGCAGTGTAGCAGTTCATGTAGACATTGCCGGTCGGCGTATACCATGTCGCTGAGATCTTGCCGAGATCCTGCTTCTGCCCGTCTGCGGAAGTGCGGAGGATATTGGTATAGACATCGGATGCCCGTCGCACATTCTCCGGCGAATTTTCCATCGCGTAGATCCATGTGCCGTCCGGCATCGGCGTCACGGCGTCGATCGCACCGCGCCAGAACGCGTTTTCAAACCGTTTTGAACTGCAGACGATCTCCTGCCCGCCTGAAAAATAGTTCCAGTCATCGGCGTAATGCATACCGTCCGTCTGCATGAATTCATCGCTGACAAGGACATATTCATGCTGGGAATGCCCGAGCATATCCGGAGAAATATCATCGTAGGTGATGTCGCACTGATACCATTCGCCGTCTACCTTGACAACATTCCACATATGCCTTAATTTGTCGCTGGTGATCGGATAACATTCGATCCCGACGGCACGGCAGAGCACACACATTGCCAGCGCATAGCCCTGACAGACAGCCGAACCGCCGACCATTGCGGCATAGGCGTCATTCTTTGTGAGTGTATGGTCATAGGAACAGTTTACAGCCAGCCAGTCATGGAAATAGAGCACAGTCTCCGCTTCGGACCATCCGGGCTGCACGGCGCTGACGACCTCGCTGACCTTGCTGTCAAATTCGGTGCGCATAGCCGGCACATCCGCCGTGTCATAGTTGTATCTTACCCAGAAATTGAAGACATTTGCGCCGGCTGAGCTGTATCCGAACGCGGAACTCACCCAGAATTTATCAGCGGCGATGTAGAGCAAATCGTAATACTCACGGACACAGTCATCCACGGTCATACTGACGCCGTACATCGAAACTGATTCACGCAGATTCTCCCACGCTTCCTGCACACGGCGGCGGAATGTGGATTCTCCGGCGGCCACAGCGCCCGGTCCGGCAGGCAGCACCGCGGTCAGAAAGTAAGCCGCCGCCAGAAGCGATGCGGCAAAGCGCCTGATGATCTGCTTCATACGGATCTCCTCCTTCTATAGAGAAAAGGGCAGTTCTGCTTTCTGCTCTTATCGTATCATTTCCGTCTGAAATGAAGCTGAAGCCGCGGAGTACGCAAAAAAACGGCATTCCGCTCTATCATAATTATAGCAAAAAGCGCACCGATTTTCCAGACATCAAACTGCCGAAAAACCGATGCGCGTTTTGTGTAAATTGACAGAAACAAGGCGGGAGATGTTAAAAATACTTTATTTTTGCTCTGCCTGCTCAATGGCCTCTGCGGGATCGAGGTTGCCCATCATGACCTCCAGCAGGGGTGTGCCGTAGCGCTCGAGCATAGAGAGCGAGACATAGAGCGTATCCTTGACCATTTCGTGCGAGATGAGGACCTCCTCGTCTCCGCAGTACTGAGAGGTGCGGTAGCGGACCTCGCCGTCAGACATATCCATTTCAAAGCCGCCGCGGATCAGGCCGTAATTGGCGCGGTTCAGGAATTCGAGCACATTCGGGCGGGATTCCTCATCGGCGGTCAGCGGCAGGGTAGCGAGCACCATAAAGCAGGTGCTCCGCACCTGAATCGCGACATTACAGCGGCGGAATTTACATTTCAGTGAAACGCCGAAGCGGATCACACCGTTTTCATCAACTTCATCAAACTTCCAGTCATCAGCGCGGAGAAAATCCTCGATGGTTTCCGCGATCTTGAGTGAATAATCCTGCATTTCAAACAGCTCCTTTCGGGTGAAGCGGCGTTCAGAGCCGTTCTCCGATAAAAGTATACCAGAAACCGGCGGTTTTGTCAAGAGCGGGGCAGCGTCTCGCCCTCGATTCCGCGGCTTATGAATACGGTCTGTTTGCGCTTCGGTTTCTCGCTTTTATCGTGTGTCCGACAGGGATTTTAGCGGGGCGCGGGGCGCGAATGGAAGGGGAGTGGAAACCGGCGGCTGCGCCGCCGGTTTCTTTCTGTTTCATCCACTCGATTCCGCGGCTTATGAATCCGGTCTGATTGCGCTTTGGTATTTCGCTTTCATCCTGTGTCCGACAGGGATTTTCGCTGGGCGCGGGGCGCGAATGCGAGAGACAAACCCAAAGAGGGCGAGGGGCGGCTCCGCTTCGCTGCGAGCCCCTCTCCCCCTTTAGGTTTTTCTCTCGCGCTCTCTTTTCCTGATTCCCCTCACCCTCTGTTCCGGTGCCGCAAGCGTTTTGAATAACTCCTAGCTTCTAATTCCTAACTTCCCCCCTCGCGCTCTCCCATTTCTCAACTGTATGATCATGCGCTTGCAAACCCCGCCGTGATGTGGTACAATAGAGAAAAGTATTCCCGCGAAAGGAGTGCATCGCTGTGAAATCATCTCCGCTGACACCGGAAGAAGCCGCCGCCGTCCGATTCTATGAGGGCGATCTGACCGGCCTGCCCGCCGCGGATCCCTTTTATGCCGACAGCCGCGCCTTTGTCTCGCTCAATGCGCTGCTGTTTCCCGGCCTCGGCTCCGAGATCACACGCATACGGGAGGGCAAGCGGCTCAATCCCGCCGTGCTCGCGGATCTCCCGCGCCTGACAGCACTGTACAGCGCATTGCTTTCCGCCGCAAAAAAAGGCGCACAGCCCCGTCAGCGCGAGAGCTGGCGCGTGGAGCGTGCCGAAGACTTCGCACAGCTTGCCGCCGCCGGACAGACGCTTTCATTCACATCGACCAGTCTGGGCGGCTTTCTTCCCGCTTACGGCGACAAACAGGGCATCGTGCTGATGCACTTCACCGTTCCTGCCATGACGCCCTGTATTGTCATGGCAGAGCTGCTGGATAATTACGCAAAGGCAGATGAGCAGGAGCTTTTGCTGCCGCCGTTCCTGACCTTTTCCGCTTCGGAACGCGCACTCACCGATGCCGAACGGCAGATCACCGATCAGAACGGCAGACCGCCTGCCGCTGTTTACGAAATTGCGCTCACCGGTCAGTATACCGCCGGTAAACCTGCCGCACGCCCCTGCCGCGTTTCCGCACAGGCGGTCAGCGTGTGGGCGCAGCTTAACGCCGGCACAGATCCCGCTGAACTCCCGCAGGCAGCCGCAGAATCGCTCCGGCGGTTCAAAGAGCGGCTCACTGCCTGGGTACACAGCATCGCAATATTCGGGGAGTAATACCTGTTATCCGCAAAAACCTATCAGTTCTGCTACTTGTTATTTGCAGAACGGTGTGATATAATAGAATGTGGAATACAGCGCGTATTCCGCAGAAAGCAAGAAACCGTAATTTTATGTGAGGGGAGAAAAACACATGAAAAAGCTGCTGAGGTCAGCCGCACTCTGCCTGAGCGCGCTGCTGACGCTGACAAGCACACCGCTGTCTGCAGTGCAGGCGGCAGGACAGGCCGGAAAGGATATCTATGTCACGGGCTTTGAGGACGGCGATGTTTCAAAGTTTTCCAAGCGCGGCGATGACGACACTTCCGTGATCAAGGCATCCACATCCGATCCGCATTCCGGCGATTACTGCATGGAGGTCACCGAACGCGACCAGGGCTGGAACGGTCCCTCCATCGCGCTGAAAGACCTCTGCGAGCCTGGCGTGCTGTATATCGCTTCCGCGTGGGTCAAGGCGAAGTGGTATAATTCCTGCAAGCTCAGTATGCAGTACACTGACTCTGAGGGCGTACAGCATTACAACAACCTTTCTAAGGCGACCAGCCAGGGCGAGTGGGTCAAGATTCCGGAGATCCGCTTCTGCCTCTTTGATTCGATGAAAGATGTTTCGCTCTATATCGAGTGCGACGACAAGGCAGACCTCTGCGTCGACGATTTCAAGCTGACGGAAGCACCGTTCTTTGAGATCCAGAAGGACATTCCGAGCCTGAAGGATGTGTTCGCGGACTGCTTCAAGCTGGGCGGCGCTGTCACGGCGTCGGAAATCGCCGCAAAGAGCACGCAGGCGCTCGTGCTGAAGCATTACAACTCCCTGACGCTCGGAAACGAGCTGAAGCCGGAGAATATGCTCCGTCAGAAGGCTTCGCAGGAGCTCTATGAGGAGACCGGCGACAATACCGCGGCGGTCGTCAAACTGAATGACGCGGCGCGCTATATCCTCGACTTCTGCCGGAAGTACAAGATTCCGGTGCGCGGCCATGTTCTGGTCTGGTATTCCCAGACGCCGTACTGGTTCTTCACCGAGGACTTCACCGACAACGGTGCAATCGTCGGCAAGGAGACAATGCTCAAGCGCATGGAGAATTACATCAAGGATGTCTTTGGCGTGCTGGACGAGGAATACCCTGATGTCGACTTTTATGCATGGGATGTTGTGAACGAAGCGTTTCTGGACGGCGGCACCCCGCGTGAGCCCGGCAAATATGAGGACTACAACGGCTCCTCCGCATGGGTCAAGATCTTCGGCGACAACTCCTTTATCCCGCCTGCCTTTGAATACGCGAGAAAGTATGCGCGCAAGACAACCAAGCTCTACTACAACGACTTCAACGAGTACATGAAGGTCGATGCGATGCTGAAGCTCGGCAAGGAACTGCATGAAAAAGGCTGGCTGGACGGTCTGGGGCTCCAGTCGCATCTCGATGTCACGAACAACAGCACATCCGACCCGTTCCCGTCCGTTCAGCAGTATGCAGCCGCGCTGGATAAGTTCTGCGAATCCGGTCTGGATATCCAGATCACAGAGCTGGATGCGACCTACGCACATTCCGTCAGCAACGGCGATTCGCTGCAGGCGAAGTATTACAAGGGCATCATGGATGCCATCGTCAAGAACAAGGACAAGATCTCCGCAGTCATTTTCTGGGGTACAACCGATGATCAGAGCTGGAGAGGCGACCGCACGCCGCTGCTCTTTGACGGCGAGTACAAGGCAAAGTCCTGCTTCGATGCCATTGTTGAGGGCAGAGATTACACGACAGGGCCGTCTACGCAGACCACGACGACTACCTCCTCCTCCAGCAGCTCCGTTGATGAGCCGGAACTGAAGAAGGGTGACGCGGACTGCAACGGTAAAGTGCAGATCGCGGACGCGGTCCTGCTGGCACGCTATATCGCGGAGGATGATGTGGTCGTAACGGCACAGGGAAAGGCAAATGCCGAACTGTCCGGTGACACCTCACTGACCTCAGACGACCTGATCAAGCTGCTTGAATTTCTGGCCGGTTCGAACAAGACACTGTAAGACGAAACAGAAACATGAGCCCCCGCCGTCAGGCGGGGGCTTTGCTGTCCTCAAAGCGGGATTCTCAAGGGGCACTGTCCCTTGAGCGGGGCTTGGGGCGGAGCCCCATTATCAATCATCGCGGAGCGATACATTAAGAGTGAATCGCTCTGCGATTCGCTCAGGGGGAGCCTCTATCGCAGGCTCCCCCTCTCGGCAAAACGATCCGCCGGATCGTTTTGCTCGATTCACCCCTGCTGAGCTCGGCTGGTGCGGGGGAGTTTCGCCGCCTGCGGGCGGAGACGGGGGCTCTGCCCCTCGACCCCGCGAGCTTTTGAAAAAGCTCGACCAAAACTTTTATTTTGAGAAAGCCCCCGCCGTCAGGCGGGGGCTTTGCTGTGC
>JAGDBX010000104.1 GCA_018110935.1 Oscillospiraceae bacterium | reverse complement strand
GGTCGAGACCGAGCCCATGGCAATCAAGCGCGTGTACGATTTCCCGGAGGTCGGGCAGAAGGATATGTATCAGCTGCACCACGAGGAGATCGAATCCCTCGCAAAGAACATTCCGCATGTCAGGCGCATCCGCTTCTTCATGACCTTCGGCCAGAGCTATCTGACGCACATGAAGTGTCTTGAGAATGTCGGCATGCTCTCGACGACGCCGATCGATTTCAACGGCACGGAGATCGTTCCGATCCAGTTCCTGAAGGCACTCCTGCCCGATCCGGCATCGCTCGGCCCGCGCACCGTCGGCAAGACGAACATCGGCTGTATCTTCACCGGCGTGAAGGACGGCAAGGAAAAGACGATCTACATCTACAATGTCTGCGATCATCAGGAATGCTACCGTGAGCTCGGCTCGCAGGCAATCTCCTATACGACCGGCGTTCCGGCGATGATCGGTGCGGCGCTGGTCGCAAACGGCACATGGCGCAATGCCGGCGCAAGGACAATCGAGGAATTTGATCCCGATCCGTTCATGGATATGCTGAACAAATGGGGCCTGCCGTGGGTGGTCGATGAGCACCCGCAGACGGTGGAATGATGCGGCGGGCTGAACTGCCGACCCCCTGCTATATTCTTGACGAGGCAAAGCTCCGGAGCAATCTGGAGCTTTTGCGCAAGGTCGAGCAGGAGAGCGGCGCGAAGATCCTGCTTGCGCAGAAGGCGTTTTCCTGCTTTGCGGTCTATCCGCTGATCGCGGAATACCTGAGCGGAACGACCGCAAGCGGACTCTATGAGGCAAGGCTCGGCGCGGAGGAATTCCGGAAGGAGAACCATGTGTTTTCTCCCGCCTTTGACGAAGCGGAGTTTGATGAGCTCTGCGCGATCTGCGATCACATCAGCTTCAATTCCTTCAGCCAGCTTGAAAAATACCGCCCCGTATGGGAGAAAGCCGGTGTCAGCGTTGGCATCCGCGTCAATCCGGAATGCTCCACGCAGGGCGATCACGCGATCTATGATCCCTGTGCGGCCGGCTCGCGCCTCGGCGTTACAAAGGCGAATTTCCGTCCCGATCTGCTCCGCGGCACAGAGGGGCTGCATTTCCATACGCTCTGCGAGCAGAATGCCGATGATCTCATCACGACCTTTGCGGCGTTCGAGGAGAAATTCGGGGAATATCTGCACGGGATGAAGTGGCTCAATCTCGGCGGCGGGCATCACATCACGCGGGATGACTACGATGTGCCCGCGCTGATCTCGCTGATCCGCCGCATCCGGGAACAGTACGGCGTGACGGTGTATCTGGAACCCGGCGAGGCCATCGCGCTGAACGCCGGCTGGCTCGACACAACCGTCATGGATATCGTGGAGAACGGCATCAGGGTGCTGATTCTTGACGCATCCGCAGCCTGCCATATGCCCGATGTGCTGGAAATGCCCTACCGCCCGCCGCTGAAGGATTCCGGCGAATGGGGCGAAAAGCCGTATGAATACCGGCTGTCGTCGCGTACCTGTCTGGCGGGCGACATCATCGGCGATTACAGCTTTGACCGCGAGATCAGAATCGGCGACCGGCTGACCTTCTGCGATATGGCCATTTATTCGATGGTCAAGAACAACACCTTCAACGGAATGCCGCTCCCCGCGATTGCGATTCAGCACGAAAGCGGTGACTGTGAGATCATCCGGCAGTTTGATTACGCGGATTTCAAGGAACGGCTGTCGTGAAACTGTTGTCATTACGCGGAAAAGGGCACGCTGCCGCCGTCATCCCTTATGAACCCGGCGCATATTTCTGCAAAACAAAACAGGCTCCCCGATTCAAGGGGAGTCTGTTTTTCTGCCTGTCCGGC
>JAGDBX010000103.1 GCA_018110935.1 Oscillospiraceae bacterium | reverse complement strand
CGATGTAGATGCGCACCGCCTGATTGACACCCGGAGAGAGCTCGTCACCGTTCTCTCTCGTGAACACCTTGGTGTCCAAAACAATACCGTATTCACCGTGAGGCACCTTGAGGGAGGTGTCACGGACCTCGCGTGCCTTCTCACCGAAGATGGCACGTAAGAGCCTCTCTTCCGCCGTGAGCTCCGTCTCACCCTTGGGGGTGACCTTGCCCACCAGGAAGTCTCCGGCACGGACCTCCGCGCCGATGCGGATGATGCCGCGCTCGTCGAGATCCTTGAGGGCATCCTCGCCGACATTCGGGATGTCGCGGGTGATCTCCTCCGGACCGAGCTTCGTGTCGCGGCACTCAAGCTCGTATTCCTCAATGTGAACGGATGTGAACACATCCTCGCGGACAAGGCGCTCATTCAGCAGAACAGCGTCCTCGTAGTTGTAGCCTTCCCAGGTCATGAAGCCGATCAGGGCGTTCTTGCCCAGGGAGATCTCGCCGTCGCAGGTCGCGGGGCCGTCCGCGATGACATCGCCTTCCTTGACGACATCGCCGACAGAGACGATCGGTCTCTGGTTGACGCAGGTACCCTGGTTCGAGCGCTGGAACTTGATCAGCTGATAGCGGTCGACATCCTCTTCAGAAGCACCGTAGCGGATCACGATCTCGTCCGCGCTGACCTCCGCCACGATTCCCTCGCGCTTTGCCAGCACGCAGACGCCGGAATCCACAGCCGCCTTGTACTCCATGCCGGTGCCGACGAACGGGCGCTCGGTGCGGAGCAGCGGAACAGCCTGACGCTGCATGTTCGAACCCATGAGGGCACGGTTCGCGTCATCGTTTTCAAGGAACGGGATCATGGCGGTCGCGACGGAAACGACCATCTTCGGCGACACATCCATGTAGTCGATGAGGGACGGATCACATTCGAGGATCTGGTCGCGGAAACGTGCCGTGACGCGGCGGTTGGCAAATCTGCCGTCCTCGGTCAGCGGTTCGTTCGCCTGTGCGACATGGTAGATATCCTCAACATCGGCGGTCATGTAGACGACCTCGTTCGTGACAACACCGGTCTCCTTGTCCACCTTGCGGTACGGCGCTTCGATGAAGCCGTAGACATTGATGCGGGCAAACGAAGCGAGATAGGAGATCAGACCGATGTTCGGACCTTCCGGCGTCTCGATCGGACACATTCTTCCGTAATGCGAATAGTGAACGTCACGCACCTCAAATCCGGCGCGGTCTCTGGTCAGACCGCCGGGGCCGAGCGCGGAAAGACGGCGCTTGTGCGTCAGCTCGGCGAGCGGGTTGTTCTGATCCATGAACTGCGAGAGCGGAGAGGAGCCGAAGAACTCCTTGATCGCCGCCGTGATCGGGCGGATATTGACGAGCGACTGTGCCGTCAGTGTCTCGGAATCGGAGGACTGCAGGCTCATGCGCTCACGGATGACGCGCTCCATTCTCGCGAAGCCGATGCGGAACTGATTCTGCAGCAGCTCGCCGACCGAACGGATACGGCGGTTGCCGAGGTGGTCGATGTCATCGGTCGTGCCGATGCCGTCGCACAGATTGCAGAAATAGTTGATCGTCGCGAAAATGTCGTCGGTCGTGATATGCTTCGGAACCAGCGCGTCGGCGTTCGTGCGGAGCAGCTCCGCGAGCTTCTCGCCGTCGCCGTCGGCTTCCTCCAGGATCGTCTTCAGGAGCTTTGCGGAGACCTTTTCGTTGATGCCGCACTCTTCCGGATCGAAATCCGGCAGGATGCCCTCGATATAGGGCTTGATATCGACCATGCCGCTGCCGAGGATCTTGACCTCGCGCTCCTTGAACTCGGTGACGAGCTCATGCTTCTTCTCATCCATGTGAGACTCACGCACCTCGGCGCGGACATACGCCTCAGAGACGCCTGCCTGCTCGATGCGCTGCGCGAGCTCCTGCGTGACCTTCATGCCCGCGTCCGCGAGCAGCTCACCGGTCATGAAGTCGGCGACCGGGCGCGAAAGCACCTGACCGGTCAGTCTCGACGAAATGCCGAGCTTCTTGTTGTACTTGTAACGGCCGAAGCGGCAGAGATCATAGCGCTTCGGATCGAAGAACAGCTGATTGAGGAGCGTTCTGGCGGCATCGACCGTCGCCGGATCGCCCGGGCGCTGTTTCTTGTAGACCTCAAGGAGCGCCTCGTTGATATTGCGCTCGGCATCATCGGTCACGCCCTCTTCCTTCTGCTCGATCGTGGCAGAAAGGCGCGGATCGTCGCCGAAGAGCTCACGGATCTCCTCATTTGTGCCGACGCCCAGCGCGCGGATGAACTTGGTGATCGGGATCTTGCGGTTCTTGTCGATCTTGACCGAGATGACATCGTTGGAATCCATTTCGTATTCCAGCCATGCGCCGCGGTTCGGGATGACAGTCGTGGTATACAGGTTTTTGCCGGATTTGTCGCGGGTGAAGCTGTAATAGACACCCGGCGAACGGACGAGCTGCGAGACGATGACACGCTCCGCACCGTTGATGACAAAGGTGCCGCTTTCGGTCATCAGGGGCATATCGCCCATATAGATCTCGCTGGTGGTCACCTCATCGGTCTCGCGGTTCCACAGGCGCGCCTTGACGCGCAGGGGCGCCGCGTAGGTCGCGTCGCGCTCCTTGCACTCAGCGATGGTATACTTCGGGGTATCATCGATGTGGAAGTCGATGAAGCTGAGCTGCAGGTTGTTGTTGAAGTCGGAGATCGTTGACACATCGCGGAACACCTCGCGCAGACCTTCGGAGAGGAACCACTGATACGAATTCTTCTGCACCTCAATGAGGTTCGGCATCGGCAGAACTTCATTGATCTTGCCGAAGCTCATCCGCGTGTTCTTTCCGACCTGCTTCGGTGTGACTGCGACCGCTGTCTGCACAGCCGAACTGCTGGTTTTGGAGCTCATGGGCAAAAAACCTCCTGTTTCTTGGTAAGGCCCGTGCCGCACTCTGAAAAAAATCTAAAATCAGGGGTTGACAACCGGCGATTTTTGTGCTATACTATGAGGGGTAGGGGCAGTATCGCCATAATCGGGCATTTTACTATTATACTTTCTTTAGCGGCGGCTGTCAAGTGTCTGCCGGAATCTTTGTTATGTCGGACGGGTTTTGCGGAAGCGGGGCTCGCTTTTTTATTTCCTTTTGACAGAGAACATATATTCGCGCATCGTGTGAGCAGATGTTCGCTTTTTTCAGCCGCTCCTGCGGAGAGAAGCCGGTCATGCGCTCAAGTTGTTGACAAGCAGTCCGTTTTCTGATATAATTTATACAAGGCGGATATTCGCCTAAATATTATACTGAAAAGGAGATCCTGTATGAAACTTTGGAAGAAACTCACCACATCGTTCCTGATAAGCGCGGCCGTGCTCGGCGCGGGCATTGCCGCAAAACCGCTGCTGTTCTCGCCTGCGGCGATTACTGCGGAAGCTGCCGGCGGCGTCAAACTGTCGGGTGACACACTGATACTCAGCGGCAATGTAGAAGTGGATGCAGTGCAGGAGTATCACCAAAATGAGAACGTGAAAAAAATCACCTGTAAAAAGGGCACTGTTTTTCCGGCTGACTGTTACGGATTGTTCGGCTATTTTTACTATGTTGAAAACATCGACCTTTCCAACGCCGACACATCCCATGTCACAAGCATGAACTCCATGTTTTGCGGATGCATCGCCCTGGAATCCGTTGATCTCAGCAGTTTCGATACCTCCAAAGTAGAAAGCATGCAAGCAATGTTTTCCGACTGCCATGCCCTTGCTTCTCTGGACGTGAGCAGCTTTGATACCTCCCGTGTCTGGAATTTCTGGGGCATGTTTTCCGATTGCAGCTCGCTGACAGAGCTGGATGTCACGCATTTTGACACCTCAAAGGGAACGGAGTTCGGATATATGTTCTCGGGCTGCAAGGGCCTGCGCGAACTGGATGTCACGCATTTTGACACATCCTCCATGAAATTTCCGTTCACGATGTTTGACGGCTGCTCTGAACTGACCACGCTGGACCTGAGCAGCTTTGACACTTCCAATGTCGTGGAACCGCGCGAAATGTTCCGCAACTGCACCAAGCTCAAAACGATCTATGTCAGCAGCAAATGGAACATGAAACCAGTGACAGCAGCGGGATCTTATAATATGTTCCAGAACTGCACCGCGCTGGTCGGCGGAAACGGCACTGTATTCAGCGAAAGCCATACAGACTATGAATATGCCCGCATCGACAAAGCCGGACAGCCGGGCTATCTGACTGCGCGGCCGACTCCCGAACAGCGGATCAGAATCATCGATACATGGGTATCGCTGATCGAAACATTTTTTCCCTACACCGGCAGCCAGGTCAAGGTCGGCAGTTATATCAAGGTCAGAAACGGCTCGACCCCGCTGAAATACAACACCGATTTCACACTGACTTACAAGAACAATGTTTCGTGCGGCGCAGGCACCGCATCCGTGACGGTCACCGGCATCGGGAAATATACCGGATCTGTGACAATGTATTACAGTATCGTCCCCGCTCAGCAGAAAGCGCCGAAGCTCAGCACGAAAAACGGCCGGCTCCATATCGAGTGGACCGCAGATCAGAACGCGCAGGGCTATCAGGTGCAGTACTGCAGAAACAGCAGCTTTTCCGGCGACACGCTCCACAGTACATCCACCGCTGCGAAGACATACTGCGACCTTGCGACCTATCCGAAGAAGGGCGAAAAATGGTATGTCCGCGTCCGTGCGTTTGTCAAGGACAGCGCGGGAAAGAGATACGGCATCTGGAGCGATGCGAAAAGCATCACGCTCGGCACGGTCGACAATGTGACGCTTTCGAAAAAAGAATTTGATTACACCGGCAAACAGGTCAAGGTCGGCAATTATATCAAGGTCAAGTCCGGCGGCACCGCACTGAAATACGGAGCCGACTTTGAGCTGGTCTACAGGAACAACACAAAAAAGGGCACTGCTTCTGTCACGGTCAAAGGCATCGGCGAATATGCCGGAAGCTCTGTTACAGTGAGCTATAGGATCAGATAAGCATACCGTAAAAAACACCCCGCAGGTGCAGATCCTGCGGGGTGTTCCGTTCAGTAAGCGGCATCTGATCCGGCGGGTAAGTCAAAACAGACCGCTGCAGTTTCCTGCGCAGCTGTATGCTGCGTCCTCATCAGCATGAGCAGCAGCACCGTCAGAACGGTCACCGCCAGAACGGTCAGCAGCAGATACCCGATGATGCGCCAGATGCGTCCGGCACGCCGGTTCCGGATGACAAGCTGTTCGTTGATGCGGGAGAGCTGCTCCGCGATCGCTTCGGAACCCGGCGGAACATCCGGCTTTGCCTCCGGCAGACCCTCCGTACCGCCGAGCAGCTGCACGACCGGTACCTCCAGCACCTCGGCAGTCCGCATCAGCAGCTCGGCATCCGGCACGGACAGCCCCTTCTCCCATTTGGAGACCGTCTGGCGGACAACATGGATTTTCGCGGCGAGCTCCTCCTGCGAATAGCCCTTTGCCTTCCGGAGCACCTTCAGATTTTCAGCAAGCATACTGCATCCTCCTTTCGCTGTTTACTGCCTGCATCATAGCATATTTACGCGAAAAAAGCAAGCAACGCAGATTGACAACACCGGCGCATCCGCGCAGATACGTGCTTTTTCATTCGCCGCAGTGCAGGGTGGAGCATCCCGGTACCGCCCGAGTGTGACAAGCGGACACAGCCCGTCAGAGGG
>JAGDBX010000102.1 GCA_018110935.1 Oscillospiraceae bacterium | reverse complement strand
CTGATACTGCTCCGGCTTCAGAAGATCCTTCCAGCCGACATAATCATAGGCATACTCTTTGCCGGTAATTCCGAAACGGTCTTCTCCCCGGTCCTCCCAGGCGGCGGGGTCCCAGAAGGCCGGATCCTCGAGCTGTGTGTATGTTCCTTGACCGCCGTACCAGCGGGAATCCCCGGGATCGCTGATATCGCCCATGAAATCAAAGATTCTCATACCGCTGCCGGCATTTATTGTCGATTCCCATGAGCCGAAACGCATCACGCCGGCGTCATCGAAGCCGTCGGTGTCCCAGTACGCATTGTAATGCCAGTCGTCCTGCGAATCGATCGACCAGTCGAGCTGTGATCTGATCGTCAGATCGGAATAGCCGCACGCTTTCAGTTCCGCCGCGTTCCCGTCATGCTGTCCCCATTCGTCATATTGCCGGTTCGGCGAAATAAACACGACGCAGCTGTTAAGGCTTTCCGGGCTGCTGCCGCCCCGGTACCGGACAAAAACGGATTCCGGCGGTTCCAGCGCAAAGGGGAGCTTCGGCGTGTCAGCCGAGACAGGCAGCATCATGGATGCCGCCGCAGTACACGCGGCAAGCAGGGCTGCTGTCAGGCGCTTCATCACAGGACTCCTTTCATTGGCTGTGCTTCAGAGAAAGCCGGCAGATCACCGTTTCCGGATCGTGATATGGTATTTCCGCATCAGAAACGCGGCAAGCCACGCAAGCCACGCGATCAGCAGGAACACGATGCCGGCAAGCAGCATGTTTCTGCCGGCGGAACGCTTTTTCGGCGCGGGCGCCTCGGTGCTGACCGATGTTGTGGTCTGCACGGGAACATCGAGCGTCTGAAGCGCGGTGCCGTCAGACTGCGCTGTCCGGACCGGTTCTCCCGTGTTCGGATTCGTGACCTCCGTGCAGTAATACCAGCTGAGCGAACACTGCGTGCAGGCCGGCATCGCGAAGGTGACGCGCCGTTCGCCGACCGTCAGCGGGATCTCGTCGAGCGCGATCAGCTGCTGCGCTTCCCCGCTGTCCGTATCAGCCGCCGCGGCGAGGATCAGCCGGCCGCCGGCCGCCTTGATGCGTTCTGCGTTGTCGGAGATCTCCTCCGGCACATTGAGCGTGAATTCCGCGATCGCCCTGCCCTCGGCATTGAAATCGCCGGTGATGTGCAGGTCTGTGACATCAGGCGACGCGAGCTTTCCGATCTGCGGAAGCTGCGGCATCGTGCCGGTCGTTCCGGTGCTTTCGCCGGAAGCGGCCGTGCCGGCGGATGCCGAAGAAACAGTCGTTCCGGCCGCACCCGGCGTGCCGACCGACGCCGTTGCCGACCACGGAGAGCTGAGATACTGCTCATGCTCCCAGTCGTCGCTGTCCACCGTGACCAGCCAGCGCATCCGGACAAAGACCTGATGCTTCGTCAGGTCGATTTTGACCGCCTGCTTTCCGTCTGTTCCGGTGTAGATCTCATACTGTTCCGGCTTCAGCACATCCTTCCAGCCGGGTGCCCCACTCACGCCGTTCCAGGCCGGATCCTTCGGATCTGAAGGATCGCCGAAACTGCGGAAGATCTGATCGCTGTCGATCTTTGCGGATGTGACCGCAAAATTGTTGTAGGCCCATTCGCCCAGATGCTGATTCCACTCGGAATCGTAGCCGTCCGTGTCCCAGTACTGATTATAGTGCCAGTCATCCTGTGAATCGATCGACCAGTCCAGCTGCCCCTTGATCCACAGCTCGGAATAGCCGTACTGCTGCCGGATCGCGAGGCGCTCGTCCGTGTCGTGCTTCATGTACTCCGTCAGCGAGCTGTCCTTTGTATAGGACACGACGCAGGCAGAGGGCACAGCGGCGTTTTCCGCCCATGCGACGGACACGGCGGCAGGCGCGTTGAGCCGGAAGGGAAGCGCCGGCGCGGCCTCGGCGGGGACGGCTGCACATCCGGCTGCCGCCGTGCAGAGTGTCAGCACGGCGGCGGAGAACCGCCTTACACCTTCAGCCAGACGCCTGCACAGTTGTTTTCGTTTCAGCACGGCAGATCAGTCCGCCTTCGGGGTGTCGCCGAAGCGGTTGACGATCCGCGTTTCGGTGCTGCCGTCCGCGGTATCAATGAACCGGACAAAGAGCGAGATCTTGTTGTCCGCGTTGAGGCTCGTCCACAGCATATCGGTGAAGCTGTCGATATCGCCCTCAATGCCGACGGTCTTCGGCTCGCCGGTAAAGCTCGGCAGCGGATTGCCGTCGCCGACATAGGTGTGGATGAAATGGCCCTGACCCGCGAGCGGGTTCTCGTAGGAGAAGGTGAAGCGGCGGCAGGAATCGGGGTTGCCGTCCGCGCTCTTCAGAATGGACAGCGCATAGTTGAAGCCGTCCTTCTCACAGCGGATGATGCCGGAGATTCTGGGCGTATAGTTCGGCGCGTCCGGCTCGAATTTCCGTGAACGGAGACTCTGCTCAAAGGTGAACTGACGGTCCATGCCCTCATAGATCGTGTCGGTCTGATCGCCGTTTGTCACGATGGTCTTGTTGCCGAGCACCCGCACCGGCGCGTAGATGATCAGAGACGGATCGGAGCACTTGGACTCGTCATAAGCCTGTGTGCGGAGCCCGTCACCGTCCGCGACAAAGATGCGGTTGCGGGAGTTCTCGCTTCTGCCCATGATGAAATAGGCAGCGACGGCGTATCTGCCGTCGGCGGAGCGTCCGAGCACGATGCCGCGCCCCGGATAGCTGTTCGATTTCAGTTCCTGTTCCAGTGAAAGCAATGCCATAATCGGTTCCTCCGTTCAAATTTACACACTGACCGGGAACGGTGCTGTACCCGACGGTCAGTCGATCCTTACAAAACAAAAAGCCTTACAATCATTCAGCGATTGTGACGATATCGTCCTTTACGGTCAGCTTGTCCTCACAGAACAGGCGCACAGCCTCCGGCAGGATATGCCATTCCGCCTGCTCCATCACGCGCTTCTGCAGTGTCTCGGGCGTATCGCCCTGCTCGACATTGACTGCCTTCTGCAGAATGATCGGGCCGCCGTCGCAGACCTCGGTGACGAAATGCACCGTCGCGCCCGTGACCTTGACGCCCTTTTTGAGCGCCGCCTCATGGACATGGAGCCCGTAAAAGCCCTTGCCGCAGAAGCTCGGGATCAGCGCGGGATGCACATTGATGATCTTGTTCGGATATGCCCTGCAGACCTTTTCGTCCAGAATGGTCATGAAGCCCGCCTGCACGATCAGATCGGCATATTCCTCATAGAAGGCCTCCAGCATCGCCGTGCTGTACTGCTCGGTGTCCGGAAAATCCTTCCGTCTGAGCACTCTGGTCGGGATGCCGGCGTTTTTTGCACGCACGAGCGCAAAGGCATCCGGTCTGGAGCTGATGACGCAGGTGATCCTGCCGCAGCCCAGCTCGCCGCGCTCCTGCGCGTCGATCAGTGCCTGTAAATTCGTGCCGCCGCCCGATACCAGAACGATGATATTCTTGCGCGGCGGGAGCGTGTCCGGTGTCATACGCAAACCTCCTCGTCAGATTGAGCGAATCATGTGTTTTTCCGTTTTTCGATCAGGCATCGGCTCTGATCGGCTGTGATCGTGTAATCATCGCCGCCAGTCCATGCCGCCTTGCGGGCGTCAAAATCGACCGGTTCACCCAGAATGCAGTCCTCGCGGAAGACGATACTGCCGTCTGAGATGCCCTTCCGCAGGAGCAGGGTATAATTCTTTGCTCCGAGCTGCCGGAAATCTGCAGCAATATTCCGGAATTTCTCTTCATAAGCGGCCATGTCCTCATCGGGGTTTACGCCCATCCACAGGATGCAGCTGAGCCTTTCATCCTGCAAAAGCTGTGCGAAATCCGGACGGCAGATCTGAATGCCGGTTCCGGGGCTGAACAGCTCGTTTTTGATGACTTCGGACTCCGGATCGCTGTAATTGATCAGCGGGGCGACACGCAGGATGATTTTCCCGTTCTGCCCTTCCGTTCCGAACCGATAGGAACCGGATTCCGTATCTTCTGTGATCGTTTCGGCCAGATGCGGCTGAATGATGCGTTCGGTCATCAGATCGCAGTAACGGTTCTGCAGCTCTTCCTCCACAAGGCTTTCCAGCTGAAGGTCGTAGTATTCTTCTTTTGTGCAGACATCCGCATAACCGCTCTTTTTGTAGGGCTCGATCCCGTAGCTCCGCGAACAGACCTCGTAGTATAAGCCGTCATCTGCCTGAACAGTCATTTCATCCGGCGTCCCGCCTTCCGCAAACGGCATCCAGTATTCAATGCTGTACCGGTCTTGGGAGGATGCTTTCTTTTCGTAGTGAATGCTGCATCGGTCTCCGAAGCAGTATTGCAGAAACTCCGGATAGCGCTGAGAAAGATCGGTCTCTTTCGTACAGGCAGTCAGCAGGACAGCCGCTCCGACGGCAGCGGACAGACGAAATGCTTTCGTGATTTTCATGGTCTCATTCTCCGTATGCCTGAGCGTGTCTTATTCGATGATGACGCCCTCTTCGCTGCTGACCAGCTCGCCGAGGACATAAGCCGTCTCACCGGCCGCGTTCAGCACGGAGACCGCCTTGTCGGCATCCTCTGCCGCGACGGAAACGATCATGCCGACGCCCATATTATAGGTATTGAACATATCGCGCTCCGGAATCTTTCCGGTCTGTGCGAGCAGATCAAAGATCGGCAGCACGCGGACATCGCGCCGCTTGATGTGCGCCGAAATGCCGTCCGGCAGGGCACGCGGGATGTTCTCGTAGAAGCCGCCGCCCGTGATGTGCGAGATCGCCTTGACATTGACCGATTCCAGCAGGGAAAGCACCGGCCTGACATAGATGCGCGTCGGTGTCAGCAGACATTCGCCGAGCGTCATGCCGAGCTCGTCATAACGCTTTGCGAGCGAAGCCTCTGTCATGTCAAAGACCTTTCTGACCAGCGAGAAGCCGTTGGAATGCACGCCGCTTGAAGCGATCGCGATGAGGACATCGCCGGCCTTCTGCGTGTCGGGCTTCAGAAGCTTCTTGCGGTCAGCGATGCCGACCGTGAAACCTGCCAGATCGTAGTCATCCTCGGGCATCATGCCCGGATGCTCGGCTGTTTCGCCGCCGATCAGCGCGCAGCCCGCCTGCACGCAGCCCTCCGCCACACCGCCGACGATCTCGGCGATCTTTTCAGGGAAGTTCTTGCCGCAGGCAATGTAATCGAGGAAGAAGAGCGGCTTTGCGCCGCAGCAGATGACATCGTTCACGCACATGGCGACGCAGTCGATGCCGATCGTGTCATGCCTGTCCATGAGCATGGCGATCTTCAGCTTGGTGCCGACGCCGTCCGTGCCGGAGACCAGCACCGGCTCCTCCATGCCGGAAAGATTCGGAAGGAACAGGCCGCCGAAGCCGCCGATGCTGTCGATCGAGCCTTCCGTCACAGTGCGGGCGACATGGCGCTTCATCAGCTCCACGGCCTTGTAGCCGGCAGTGACATCGACGCCGGCTTTGGCGTAGCTCTCAGAAAAACTGTTCTTTTCGTTTGCCATTCTTCAATCTCCTCGTAGTTGTTTTTCGGTCAGAGCATCTGACCGGTCATTCCTCGCCGGTGAAGCAGTATGTGCAGAGCGAATCAGGATCGATTCCGACTGCCGTTTTGACATCCGCAAGCAGATGATATTTCAGCGAGGTGAAGTTCAGGCGGCGTGCGATCTGATCGACCATCGCCTGATAGCGCTCGGTGCCGTCGGTGCAGTAATCGCGGAGGAACCGGTCGTCGCCGTCAAAGTCGCGGACGACCTGCCGCGCGATCAGATCCATGTCGGATTTGCCCGGCGAGAAATTCAGGTATTTGCAGCCGAACATCGAGGGCGGCGAGGCGGAGCGGATATGCACTTCCTTGGCGCCGCTGTTGTAGAGGAATTCGACCGTGTTGCGCATCTGTGTGCCGCGCACGACCGAATCGTCCAGAAACAGCAGCTTCTTGCCGCGGATGAGCTGTTCGACCGGGATCAGCTTCATGTGCGCGGTCAGGTCGCGGATGGACTGCTTGGCCGGCGTGAAGCTTCTCACCCATGTCGGGGTGTATTTGATGAACGGCCGCGCAAAGCGGATGCCGCTCTCGTTCGCGTAGCCGATCGCGTGGCCGTTTCCGGATTCCGGAATACCGGCGACATAATCGACATCGATGCCCTTGTCGCGCCTTGCGAGCAGCGCGCCGCAGTTGTTGCGCATGATCTCGACATTCACGCCCTCATAGCAGGAGGTCGTGTAGCCGTAATAGATCCACAGAAAGACGCAGATCTTCATCTTTTTGTTCGGCTGCATGACCGTTTCGCAGGAATCCGCCGTGAAGAAAACGATCTCGCCGGGGCCCAGGTCGCGGTCATAACGGTAGCCGAGATTCATGTAGGAGAACGACTCAAAGGCCGCGCAGCGCGCGCCTTCCTTTTTGCCGAGAATGATCGGCGTTCTGCCGAGCAGATCTCTCGCGGCATAGATGCCGTCCTTTGTCATCAGCAGCAGCGTCATGGAGCCGTCGATCTGCTCCTGCGCGTAGCGGATGCCCTCCGGAATGGAATCGCAGCAGTCGATCAGCGCCGCGACCAGCTCGGTCGGATTGACCGCGCCGCCGCTCTGCGCGCTGAAATGCCCGCCCTGATTGATGATCTTGCTGATGAGCGCCTCGGAATTGTTGATCCTGCCGACCGTGGTCAGCGTATAGCTGCCCAGATGCGACCGCACAAGGATCGGCTGCGGATCGGTGTCGCTGATGCAGCCCACGCCCATATTGCCGTGCATTTCGTTCAGATCCGTCGAAAACTTTGTCCGGAACGGCGCGTTTTCGATGTTGTGGATCGCGCGCTGAAAGCCGTTTGTGCTGTCATACATAACCATGCCGCCTCTGCGCGCGCCGAGATGCGTATGGTAGTCGATGCCGAAGTAAAGATCCGCCGTGCAGTCCTCACGGGACGCCGCGCCGAACAGTCCGCCCATAGATTTCCTCCGTGCTGTTTTGAATTACTCGCCCATCAGGCGCTTCATGATTTCCTGATAAGCCTCCTCGACGCCGCCCATATCTCTGCGGAAGCGGTCCTTGTCGAGCTTCTCGTGCGTTGTGGAATCCCAGAAGCGGCAGGTATCGGGAGAAATCTCATCCGCGAGAACGATCTGACCCTTGAATCTGCCGAATTCGAGCTTGAAGTCGATCAGGTCGATGTTCAGACCCTTGAAGAACTTCTTCATGAACTCATTGACGGCAAAGGCGTACTTCGCGATCGTGTCGATCTCTTCCTTTGTGGCAAGGCCGAGTGCGAGCGCGTAGTAATCGTTGATGAACGGATCGTGCAGATCGTCGTTCTTGTAGCTGAATTCAAGGATCGGGCAGAGCAGCTCGCGGCCTTCCTCAACGCCCATGCGCTTGGAAAAGCTGCCGGCGGCCACATTGCGGACGATGACCTCCAGCGGAACGATCTCGACCTTTTTGACCAGCGTGTCGCGGTCAGAGAGCTCCTCGACCAGATGCGTCGGGATGCCTTCCTTTTCAAGCAGAGAGAACATATAGTTCGTCATGCGGTTGTTGATGACGCCCTTGCCTGCGATCGTGCCGCGCTTTGCGCCGTCGCCCGCGGTCGCGTCGTCCTTGTAGGACACGATCACCAGATCGGGATCGGAGGTCGCAAAGACCTTCTTTGCCTTGCCCTCATAGAGCTGCTCGCCTTTTGTCACATTTGCCATTTTCAGATTCCTCCTAACAATTTTCCGTGCGGGAAAAGCCCCGCATTGATTTCATATACACACCGCCCTCCGGCGGATGGGGAACAGATCAGTCCGTCTTTCTGCGCAATTCGGTAACGGGCGAGCCGGACGCGTAAATCATCGGCGTCAGCGGACAGCTGTCGCCCGTGCCTGTCACATACAGGACGCCGGTCAGGGCATCGCGCAGGATCAGCAGCGTTCTCCCGCCGACAGTCTCCTCGCGGAGCAGCTCAAAGCGTGCCGCATCGGGGTCTCTCGGTTCACCGAACAGAAATGATTCCAGTTTGCCTGCCATATTACAGCTCTCCGATCTTTTCCTGAAGCGCGGCGTCTTTCTTCTCAACGCCGGCAAGCATCTCCGCCTTGCGCTCTCTGAGCTGCGCGGCGAGGCCCTCGTCAGAGAGCGCGAGCATCTGCACGGCGAGGATCGCCGCGTTCTTCGCGCCGTCCACGGCAACGGTCGCGACCGGAATGCCGGGCGGCATCATGACGGTCGCCAGCAGCGCGTCCATGCCCTCAAGCGCCGCGCCCCTGCACGGAATGCCGATGACCGGAAGCGTCGTGTGTCCGGCGATGACGCCGGCCAAATGCGCCGCCATGCCCGCCGCACAGATGATGACGCCGAAGCCGTTTTCCGCGGCGTGCTCCGCAAAATCCGCGGCCAGCGCCGGAGAACGGTGCGCGCTCATCACATGCGCCTCAAACGGCACGCCGAAGCTTCTGAGCTCTGTCAGCGCGTTTTTGACAACGGGAAAATCGCTGTCACTGCCCATGATGACTGCTACTTTTTTCATTGACTGTCGTCCTTTCTGGTTGTGGTTTCGGTTCCCTGCGCAGTATCGTCTGTCTGCTGTTCGGCAGCCTTCCGCTGCGGATCGGAAAAACCGCTGTAGGTAAATGCACCTGCCGCGTTCCGGCTGAGGATGAGCCGCATTCCGGTCTCGATATCCTCGGACTGACCGTCCTCTCCGGTGCGGCGGTAGCTGACTTTCATCGTCAGATCATAGGTCGGGAAGCCCGTTGTCTCCATGATCTGCAGTCGCTCCGCGCGTGCCTTTCTGAGCACGCAGTTCTTGTAACTGTCTGCCGCGAGCAGCGAAGCGGTGTCGTCGCCGGAAAGCAGTACAGGATTGATCGTCTTTCTGTCAATGAACAGATAGATCAGATAAGCGGCCGCGGCATCGCCGAGGCGCGTCAGTGTTTCGGGATCGGGTGCCGCTGCAAGCTGCGCCGCATTGAAGTCCATTGTCAGGAGATGCAGCCCTGCCTTGTGCTCGGAATGCCATGCCGTCCGGATGAGCTTTCCGTTGTCCAGCCGGTTTTTGACATAATCGGCGTCTCTGCCGAGCGTGAGCGTATTGCCCTCTGCTTCGCAGCGCTCCCACGCGACATCCGTCCAGCGAGTGCCGTCGTCATGGTAAATATGGTACCGCGCGGCGCCGTTTTCACGGAAGAAGGCGACCCAGAGGTCGGGCGCCTTGCGTTCGATGCTGCTGTAGATCAGCGGAATCAGCAGGTCTCCGTTCGTGCGGATCAGGCCCGAACGCGTGCCGTCCGCCGTCCGGCCGGAGGCGATCAGCACTTCGCCGCTCATCTGGCGCAGATTCTGCCACTGCGGCTGCACAAGCACTCTGCCGCCCGGTGTTTTCGCGCCCCAGAGCCCGTCCTCGGAGAAAAACTCCAGCGTCTGATCCTGCTGACGCGCCGCGTCTTCTCCGCCCTGCTGCGTCAGCTCGGGATCGGCGATCGAACGCGACGCCACTGCGACGCTCAGACAAAGCACTGCCGTCAGCAGCAAGAGGATCAGAATCTTCATCCGGCTGTTCATCAGCGGCAGCTCCTTTGCTTCAGAATGGATGCCCGGTTATTTTTCCGGCTGTTTGTCCGCCTCATCCGCGGCGGCAAAGCGGTCGCGGTTCTCCTCCGTCTCGCGGACGAGATAGATCGGACGGTGCTTGACCTCAAGATAGGTCTTGGAAAGATACAGCCCGAGGATGCCCATGCAGAACAGCTGCAGGCCGCCCAGGAAGAAGATCGAGCAGATGATCGTCGGATAGCCGCTCACAGGCTCGCCGAAGCAGAGCTTCTTGACGACCGTGACAATGATCACGATCAGTGCGATCAGACAGGAGATCAGGCCGAGAAAGACCGAAATGATCAGCGGCGCGGTCGAGAAGCCGATGATGCCCTCGATCGAATAGCGGAACAGCCCCCAGAAGCTCCACGCCGTCGTGCCGGCGGCCCGCTCGACATTCTCGTATTCAATGTACTTCACGCGGAATCCCACCCACGAGAAGATGCCCTTGGAAAAGCGGTTGTATTCGGTCATCGAAAGCACCGCATCGACCATCTGGCGCGTCATGAAGCGGAAGTCCTGCGCACCGTCCACGATCTCCGTCTGTGAGATCTTGTTGATGATCTTATAGAAGAGGCGCGCAAACCACGAACGGATCTTCGATTCGCCCTTCCGGCTGACGCGGCGTGTTGTCGCGCAGTCGTATTTTCCGCTGCGGACTGCTTCGTACATCTCCGGCAGAAACTTCGGCGGGTGCTGCAGATCCGCGTCCATGACGACGCAGTAATCGCCCCTTGCATTGGAAAGGCCGGCGTACATGCCCGCCTCCTTGCCGAAATTGCGCGAAAAGGAAATATACCGCACGCGGGGATCCTTCCGCGAGAGCTCCCGCAGGCCGCTGAGCGTTTTGTCCTTTGAGCCGTCGTCGATGAACAGATATTCAAAGGTCAGCTCCGGATACTGTTCCTGCATCTGTGCGGAAACCTTTGTGATCTCCGCGTAGAAAAGCGGCAGCACTTCTTCTTCGTTATAGCACGGCACAATGACCGAAATCAGCTTTTGTTCCGTCATTCTCTCTCATCCTCTCCGGTGCGCGTTCCCACATCCGCGGGTACGCATAAGCATACACAATACATTATACAGCATAGCCGAAAAAAAAGCAAGAGGGCGGGTGCGATTCGCCGAAATTTCACCGTTTCGCACAATAAT
>JAGDBX010000101.1 GCA_018110935.1 Oscillospiraceae bacterium | reverse complement strand
CTGCTCAGACCGCGCTTCCGGCTTTTCGGCGGCCGCCTCAGGCTGATTCTTCTGCGCGGGCTTCGGTTTCTGCTCGGGTTCAGGCTGTTTCTGCGCAGGTGCCTCTTTCTGTGCAGGTTCTGACGGCTTCGGCTCAGACGACAGGAAGATCATATCCTCGGGACGCGGTGCGGGCGGCTCTTCCGGCTGCGGCGCCGGCTCTGTCCGGAACAGGAAGTCCGGATCGGATGTCGGCTGCTGCAGGGTTCTGCGCTGCGGAGCTGCTTCTTCCGGCTTTGTGATTTCAATCGTTTCTTCCTCCGGTCCGGCAAACAGATCCGGATTCAGCGGAACATAGGTCATCAGCGCCTGGTGGTCCTTCGCATAGCGCGCGGCACAGCTGCCCTCCTCGGCGTGCAGCCGGAACTTCGGGCAGTCCACAAAGGCGTTTTCGGCAATTTCCTTGACCGACGCGGGAATCGCAATATCAGAAAGGCGGTCACAGTGACTGAACGCCGACTGTCCGATCCGCGTCACGCCGTCCGGCACAGCGATCTTTTCGATTCCGGCGTGATAAAACGCCTCATTGTCGATCTCGGTGATCGTGTGCGGCAGGCGGACCGTGCGGAGCGAGGTGCAGCTTGAAAACATCGCGTGGCCGACCTTTGTCGGACCGGCGCGGAAAATAACCTTTTTCAGCGATGTGCAGCCGTGGAAGATATAGCCGTCGATCCTGCTGAGCGAAGCGGGAAGCTCGACCGCCTCCAGCTGATCGCAGTAGGAGAACGCGCCGTGCTGCAGCCGCGTGACGCTCTCCGGCAGCCGGACGACACGGATCGGGAGCTGCGCAAACGCGCCCGGCCCGATGACGCGCACGCCGACCGGTACGCTGACATCCTCCTGCGTGAGATTCGCGTGCATGAGAATGTTTGCGCCGGCGATCGTATACGGCTCGGTGCGCCGTGACATCCACGGCGTATAGGCAAAGGCGTCAATACCGATCTCGGTGACCGTCTTCGGAATGATGACATCGGTGAGGACGCCGCAGTTTGCAAAGGCATTGTCGCCGATGCTGATGACGCCTTCCGGAATGACTGCCGCACGCAGTCCGCCGCGCTCAAAGGCACGCGGCCCGATGCGGTGCACACCGACGGGAATCGGGCTGTAGCCGTCCGAACGGATCAGGAATCTGCCGACGATGTAATGGCCGGCTGTCATGCGGAACAGCGGCGTATCCGCAAACGCGTTTCCGGAAATATCCAGCACGCTGTCGGGAATGAACGCCTCCGTCAGACTGGAACAGCCGCGGAACGCGTTCTGATGGATCGACTGCGGCCCCTCCGGGATAATGACCTGTCTGAGCGAAGAGCAGCCCGTGCAGAGGCTTTCGCTGACGCAATCGAGCTTTGCGGAGAACCGCAGCTCTGCCAGCGAAAGGCAGTCGCGGAGCGCTTCGCTCTCCAGCTTTTCCAGCGTATCCGGCATATAGAACCGGCGCATGGAGGAGCAGCCCTGAAACGCGTTCTTTTCAACGACCTCAATGCCCTGCGGGAGAATGACGTCGATCAGCGAGCAGTCGCGGAAGGCGAACCGCCCGATGCGCTTTAATGTGCTCGGCAGATAGATGCGCTGCAGGCTCTGACAGCCGTTGAACGCGTAGGCGCCGATCTCGACAACGCCCTCGGGAATCACAACGGAAATGAGCTGCTTGTTCTGCTCAAAGGCGTGGTTGCCGATGCGGATGACGCCCTCCGGCACCATGAGGTCGCGGACATTGTATTCCTGCGTATACTTGCGCAGGATGCCGAATTCGATGAAGAAAGCGGGATTGCAGCCGCGGAGCAGGGCGGCCTCGTGCTCGGTATAGCACAGAATGCCGTGCTCCAGCGCGAACTGATGCGCCACGCTGCCCTTGACGGCGGTGATGATCCGGATGGAATTTTCAGAGCCGAAGGCGTAAGGGTGCAGCTTCGTCACAGACGGCGGGATAATAACGCTCTTCAGGTCGGTGCAGTTTGCGAAGGCATCCTCCGCGATCTCGGTGACGGTGTCCGGAATGGAGATCGTCGTGATCGAGTTGCAGCAGGCAAAGGCTTCGCGGCCGATCGTGCGCAGGCCGAGATTCAGCTTCACGGTATAAAGCGTGGTGCAGGCATAGAACGCCCGGTTTTCAATGTGCTCGACACCCGCCGGGATCTCGATGTCCTCCAGACGGGAGCAGCCCGAAAAGGTGCCGCGCTCAATGACGCTGAGCCGTCCGGGGATACGGACACGGCGGAGCGCGCTGCAGTTGCAGAACGCCCATGCGCCGATCTCCGTGCAGGATTCGGGCAGATCCGCCGCCTTCAGCACATGGCAGCCGTCAAAGGCATTCGCCCCGATCTCGCTGAGTCCTTCGGTGAAGCGGACAGTCTCCAGATCCGCGCAGAGCGCAAAAGACCGCTCGCCGATCTTCTTCACGGTGATCGGGAGCTGCACATCGCTGACATCGGACATGGAAAACGCCTCATCCGCGATCTCTGTTACGGTTCTGGGAACGCTGACGGTCTCGTCAGCCTTTCGGATGCCCAGACGCGCCAGTGCGCCGGAGCTTTCATATTTCAGCAATACGCCGTTCTTTGTCTTGAAGCTCATCTTGCGCCTCCTGATGATGGTTTCTGCTGTATTCGAAATTATCGCTATCATACTCATTATACCATAGAATACGGTGTTTATCAAGAAAAAACCGTTGCTTTGAATGTAGAATTATTGTAGTGTGATTTGGTGAATTTGCACATAATTCATCCAGAGGTGTAATTAATTTGACTGCGGCATAACAATTTTGTGCCGCAATATTTGCATATTTCGCAAGAAGCATCCCGCAAACAACCGTTCTGCCTGCGGGATGCGGATTCTGTTGTTACTCCCATTCGCCTTCCGGCATTCCGGGTTCTTCGCCCTCTGTCTCGGGCGGATAGGGGCGATGCGGAGCAAGATTGTCCCAACGCATCTGTTCCTGACGGGCAAGCACTCTGCGCCAGCGGCGGCGCACCTCCTCAGAGAGCACATTGAAGTCCTCGATCGTGTCGTCAAGGTCCTCTGACAGCTCGGAGAGAGAGGATTCCGCGGCCGACATCCGGCGCGTGAGCGCGGTGACCTGCTCGGCAAGCCCCGCGGCTTCGTGAGAAGCGGCATCCGACTGTCCGGAGACGGTTTCCAGCCCGCCCTCGGCCTTTTTGAGCCGCACGGCCAGTGATCCGATGAGTTTTTCCAGTTCTTCGACGCGATCCTCAAGTTCTGAGATCCTGCGGTCGTATTCATCCATAGGCGGCGCCCCCTTTTCAGCGCATTTTTCTCCTAATATTATACCCGATCTGCGGGATTCTGTCAAGAGCGGAACCCCGTACAGGAACGCGGTTTTTACTGCACCAGCGCACGCTCCGCCGCTTCATCCCAGCGTCCGGGATCAAAATCAAAGCTGCTGCACGGCGCGTCCATGCCGGCCCAGTAATGCGCGCTGATATCGGATTTTGCCTTGCAGGCGCCGTCGGAACAGTGCCGGCAGTGCTCGCAGCGCGAGATCGTTTCGATATAGAGCCGGCCGCCGACCAGCTTCCTGAGCGCGCTGACATCCTCCGGCAGGACGATGCCGGTATCGTGCCCGTTTTCCTTTGATTCCGCGGCCAGATCGTAGTAATAATACTTTTTGTTGCGGACAGCGCGGCTCACGCAGCCGTTTTTCTCGCAGAAGGTCAGATAATGCCCGAAGGGGAATTTTCTGCCGCTGAACATCGAATACTGCCAGAGGTCGAGAATATAGCAGATCAGGTCGTCATCGTGCGCAAGCGCGAGCATATAATAGGTGAAGATCTCCAGCTCATTTTTGTTGATGACCTTGGTATCGTAGAGATAACAGATGTAGTTGTATGTGAACAGCGTCCGGTCGGCGATCTGCGCCGTATCGGATTCGTCGCTGCGGTGGAACGCCGCCGTGTACCAGTCTGTTCCGTAATCCGTCAGGCCCTGAAATTTCTGGATCTGCGGATCGTCCATGATGCTGCGCAGCAGATCCTTGACATATTCGGCACGGTTGTTTTTGATGGAGGCGCGCCACTGCACGAGTGCCAGTCCGCCGCCGACCGCCGCCGCCAGAAAGCCTGCGAGGTCAAAGAAGTGTTCCGATGCGTAATCCCGGAACACATCCAGAAAATCGCTCAGACCGTTCATACGGTTTCTCCTTTTCCTTTCTGCTCGATCTGGAGCAGCCTGCCGTCCTCGACCAGTTCAAAGCCGTTTTTCAGATAAAGCGGAACGGTATCGGCGGAATTCGGCGCCACGCTGATATACCGGATGCCGGAGAGCTCTCTGAGCAGAGCGCGCAGCATGGCGCTGCCGATGCCGCGGCGCTGATACGCCGGATGGACGACCATGCAGTCGATATTGGCGCTCCAGATCCCGTCATCCATGCTGCGGACGATGCCGGCCAGAACGCCGTCTACCCGTGCTGTAACGGCATGAGAGGAACGCTGTACCGCGGTATAGAGCTGTTCGGAAGACAGTCCTCCGCTCCAGCCGACGGATGAAAAGAGCGTTTTGAGTTCCTCCGCGGTGTAAGGATCCGAGCTGCTGATGACCGGCATTGATACCGTCTCCTTCCTTGTTTTCAGTGCTTTCATCATATCATATTTTGCGGAAAAAATCAAGGCCGGAGGGGCCTTTGGATCCGGCGGATAATGCATCAATATGTTATCTGTGTGAAATTTCATATGCAGATATGAACATGAAACACTCAGTGATTTCTCACATACATTCCGGACTATTTCATTCGGGAATCATGATCTGCACAAATTGGCGATGTATATTATAGCCATAGCCCACGCAGACAACCCCAACAACAAAATGAAAAGAGGCGTCAATTATGAAAAAGACATTTATCCGCACGGCTGTCCTGTCCATGATGCTTGCTGCCGGTCTCACAGGCTGCGCAGGCACATCAGATACCGCTTCAGATCATGAATCCGCATCGGCCGGGATGACATCGGCTCAGTCAGACAGTAATTCCGAAAGCACTCCGGAGAACAAAAAGTCCGGACAATCTGCCGGGGCTGCAGAGACCGGAGAAGCAGCAGATGCGGCAGAGGTTAAACAGCTGAATTATACCGAAAATGCTGACTCAGACAGTGTATTCACCAAACGCGATCTTGCTCAGACAGCAGATACAGGTGATGCGGTTGTTATGACCGTAACCGACGGAAACACG
>JAGDBX010000100.1 GCA_018110935.1 Oscillospiraceae bacterium | reverse complement strand
CCGCCCGCAGGCGGCGAAATCTCTCCGCATCAGAAGAGCTCCGAAAGGGGTGAATTGCCGCGCAGCGGCAAGAGGGGGAGCCCTGCGATAGAGGGCTCCCCCTAATAAGTATCGCTTCGCGATGATTGATAATGGGGCTCTGCCCCAAGCCTCGCTCAAGGGACGGTGTCCCTTGTGCATCACGGTTTGAGGATACAACAGCCCCCGCCGTCAGGCGGGGCTGCTTTTTGTATGTGCCGGCAGTTGACAAAACGCGCATAAACAAGTATAATAGAATCATCTATGGGCATACTCATTTCACGGTAAAGGAGTCATTTCTTTTATGGCAGAGATAAAAAACAGCGCACTTCTGGATCAGCTGCTGGACCGCGCCAGATCTTACGGAAAAGACGAGGATATCGGCATGAGCGCCGAGCGGTATCTGCTGGCTGTCATTGATGTCATCAGCGGTGATTACCGTGTTGCGGAACAGGTATCTTTCAAACAGCTTGAGGAATTTGCGCAGCAGAAACATATCGACCTGCAGCAGATGAAATCCTCGCTGGGCGGGTATATATACAGCCACTGGACGGAAGAAGCCGACGAAGCGTTTCTGAACCAGATGCTGACCGAAGCGCGAAAGGACGCTGCAGCAGCCCATGCCGCGTCAATTACGCCCGAAATGCTGCTCTCCTGCATTCTCCGTGCGCCGAGCAGGGGGATTTCCGAGTGCCTGAAGAAGAGCATCAAGGCGGATGAAGCCGGTGCTGACGCATCAGCGGACGGTCAGTCCGATTCGGGCAGCGAAAAAAAGCTGTCTGTGGACGCGCTGCTGAAGCAGAGCAGCGGCATTTCGCTATCGGGGCTCAATCTGGGCGGTGCTTCCGATTCCGGCGAGACACCGCAGGCCGCGGAGGGCGAGGAGACGGAGGAGTCCGGAAAGCATTCGGTCGATGCTATGCTTGCGAAATTCCGCGAATCAGAGCAGCAGCCTGAGGAGCCCCATCTTTCAATGGATGAGCTGACGCGGCAGACAAAGGAACTGCGTTCCAAGCTGCTGCAGACCGTTTTCGGACAGGATCACGCGGTCAATCTCTTCGCGAAGGGATATTTTCAGGGGCAGATGCTCGCAATGATGGACAAGACGCGTGTCCGTCCGCGCGCGACCTTCCTCTTTGCGGGGCCTCCCGGCGTCGGCAAGACGCTGCTTGCCGAAAAGGCGGCAGAGGCGCTGGGGCTGCCCTTCATGCGCTTTGATATGAGCGAATACTCCGACAAGGAGGCCAACACCGAGTTTGCCGGCTCCGACAAGGTTTACAAGGGTGCGCAGGAGGGCAATGTTACCGGATTTGTCGCCAAGAACCCGCGCTGCGTCCTGCTGTTTGACGAGATCGAAAAAGCCCATCTGGTCGTGATCCATCTCTTCCTGCAGCTGCTGGATGCCGGAAGGGTGCGCGACAGCTATACTGACAAGGAAGTCTCCTTCAAGGACGCGATCATCTTCTTCACAACGAATGCCGGCCGGCAGCTCTACGAGGAGAACGATACCGGCAATTACGCCATGCTGACGAGAAAGGTCATCCTGAAGGCGCTTGAAAAGGATATCAACCCCGTGACCGGCGGCGCTTATTTCCCCGCAGCGATCCTTTCACGCTTTGCCTCCGGCAATGTCGTGATGTTCAATCATATCTCCGCCGATCAGCTCTGCAAGATCGCCAAGAAGGAGATTCTGCGGCAGGCCAAGAACTTCACCGAGACCAGCGGCATTGACATCCGCATCGACGAAACGGTCTATCCGGCGCTGCTGTTCGGCGAGGGCGGCGCGGCTGATGCGCGTGCGGTCAGGGGCAGAGCGGAATCCTTCTTCCACAGCGAGATCTTTGAGCTCCTGCGGCTCGTTTCCTCTGATTCTCTGAAAACCGGCGTATCCGATATCAAGCAGATCTGTTTTGATGTCCGTCTGCCGGAGGACCGCCCCGAGGTCATGCGGTTGTTCACGCAGGAGGAAACACCCCAGATTCTTCTGTTCGCCGATGCCGAAACGCTCCGTTTCTGCCGCGAGCACGCCCCGCAGTACGAATTCTTCGCTGCGGAGACCGTTGCAGATGCCAAAGAGCTTCTGAAGCATAAGCCGATCGAGCTTGTTCTGCTGGATATGGCGGTCGGTCAGCGTGAAAACACCGAAAACTACCTGAACATCGAGGATGTCGAATCAGTTTCCAGAGATTTCTATCGCTTCCTGCTCTCGGATGATCCGTCCATGCCGATCTATGTGATCGAGCGCGGCAGCAGACCGTTCAGCACCGAGGAGAGCGAGACCTTCCAGCAGCAGGGTGTGCGGGACATCATCCCGCTCCGGGCTGACGCTTTCGGCGGCATGATCGGAACGATCTGCCGGCAGATGCATCAGCAGGCTGGAATGCTTGAGCTTGCTCGCTCCAGCAAGGCGGTGAGCTTTGAGACCGGACAGTCGGTCTCTGAGGACGGAAAAACCGCGCACATCAGCCTCTTTGACTTCGGTCTGCGCGTTGCGGTCGATGCCGAGGATCAGGCAAATGTGCTGAGTGCCGTTTCACGCCCCGATGTCCGGTTTGATCAGGTCATCGGCGCGGAGGACGCCAAGAAGGAGCTGCGCTACT
>JAGDBX010000099.1 GCA_018110935.1 Oscillospiraceae bacterium | reverse complement strand
CTGACTCCCGGACAGCAGGTCATCAAGATCGTGAACGAAGAGATGACTTCGCTGATGGGCGGCACGCTTGAAAAGCTGAAGTTCGGGTCGAGGAGTCCCGCAGTGTTCCTTATGGCGGGCCTGCAGGGAGCCGGCAAGACTACGATGTGCGCCAAACTGGGCGCGTATGTAAAAAAGCATTATAACAAATCCGTTTTGCTCTGCGCCTGCGATATCTATCGGCCTGCCGCGATCGAACAGCTGAAAGTCGACGCCGCGAAAGCGGAATGCCCGGTGTTCGAGCGCGGGCAGCAGGATCCGGTCGAGACAGCCCGGCTTGCCGTCGATTATGCCAGATCGCATTTCATGGATCTTGTTATCATCGATACCGCAGGACGGCTTCATATCGACGAGGATATGATGGCGGAACTCGGTTCGATCGCGAAAGCGGCCGAACCCGCGGAGTGTCTGCTTGTCATCGACGCAATGACCGGTCAGGATGCTGTGAACACGGCAAAGACCTTCCACGAGAAGGTCCCTCTTACAGGTGTGATCCTTACGAAGCTGGACGGTGATACGAGGGGCGGTGCCGCGCTTTCCGTGCGCGCTGTCACGGGACTTCCGATAAAGTTTTCCGGTATCGGGGAAAAACTTGGTGATCTCGAGCCGTTTTATCCGGACAGAATGGCATCCCGTATTCTCGGCATGGGCGATGTGCTCTCGCTGATCGAAAAGGCAGAGGATGTCTATTCCAGACAGGAGGCGGAGCGTCTTGCGCAGAAGCTGCAGGAGAGCAAGTTCGACATGGACGACCTGCTCGACCAGCTCCGGCAGATCAAAAAGCTCGGCGACCTGAGAAAGATCGTTTCGATGCTCCCGGGCGTCGGCAGCAAGCTCGATCAGCTCGATATCGACGACGGCGCCTTCGGCAAGGTCGAGGCGATGATCACCTCAATGACCAGAGAGGAGCGCGCAAAGCCCTCGATCATCAATCCCTCGCGCAAAAAGCGCATCGCAAAGGGCTCCGGCACGCAGGTGCAGGATGTCAACCGTCTGCTCAAGCAGTTTGACCAGATGCAGCAGATGATGAAGAAGCTCGGCGGAAAGGGCGGAAGAGGCCTTTTCGGACGCCGGAAGATGCCGCGGCTCGATCCCTCGATGCTCGAAGGCATGGGCGGTCTCGGCGGCTTCAAGAAGTAAAGCCCCGCCGCTCGTGCATCAGTTACGCTTTCACCGCAGGAAGTACTGCGTGGAATAAAACAATCATCAATCACATGGAGGTGAATTTGAAATGGCAGTTAAGATCCGTCTGAGAAGAATGGGCGCCAAGAAGGCTCCGTTCTACCGCATTGTCGTTGCTGACGGCAGATATCCGAGAGACGGCCGCTTCATCGAGGAGATCGGTACCTACGATCCGACCCGTGAGCCGTCCGCGATCACGATCGACGCCGAGAAGGCAAAGACCTGGCTCGCAAACGGCGCACAGCCGACTGATACCGTGCGCGTGATCCTGAAGAAGGAGGGCGTCCTGTAAGAGACACCGCCTTCTTCCCGCAATTTGCTTATCTTTTTGGGAGATCATCATGAAAGAACTGTTATTTGCAATCACAGAGGGCCTTGTGGCGGATCCGTCCGCCATTCAGATCACCGAGGATCCGGCGGATGATGAGGGCATCGTTGTCCTGCATCTGACGGTCGCCGCGGATGATATGGGCAGAGTGATCGGCAAGCAGGGCCGGATCGCCAAGGCGATCCGCACGCTGATGCGCGCCGCCGCCGCCCGTGAGAATCAGAAGGTTTCTGTCGAGATCGACTGACCTCTGCGATGAAGCAGACCGCGCGGACACGCGCTGTATCTGCGACGGACATCATCCGGAAGCAAAATCGGGGACGCATGCCTTACCGGCAGGCGTCCCCTTTGTCTGTTCCGGAGAAGCGGAAAAGCTGCACTCATAGCGCACAAAAACCGTATGTCGAACCGCCGCAAATTGTGCAGACATACAAAAAAATCCGCTTTGAATCAAAACCCCTTGATTTTTTGCCGGAACATGAGTACAATAGGTTTAGCACTCAAAGATGAAGAGTGCTAAAAGTTTGTCTGAACAGGAGGAACAAGCTATGACAATCAAACCACTTGCAGACAGAGTCGTCATCAAGATGACCGAGGCTGAGGAAACTACCAAGGGCGGCATCATTCTCACCGCTTCCGCGCAGGAGAAGCCGCAGGTCGCGGAGGTCGTCGCAGTCGGTCCCGGCGGTGTCGTGGACGGCAAGGAGATCACCATGTATGTGAAGGTCGGCGACAAGGTGCTGCTCAGTAAATATGCAGGCACGGAAGTGAAGCTGGACGGCCAGGAGTACACGATCCTGAAGCAGTCCGATATTCTCGCGATCGTCGAGTAATTTCTTTGATTTGAAAGGAGTGCTGCTGTTATGGCAAAGGATCTGAAGTACGGCGAGGACGCCAGAAAGGCGCTTCAGGCCGGTATTGACAAGCTCGCGGACACCGTGAAGATCACGCTCGGTCCGAAGGGCAGAAATGTGGTTCTGGACAAGAAATTCGGCGCACCGCTCATCACGAATGACGGTGTGACCATCGCAAAGGAGATCGAGCTCGAAGACCCGTTCGAGAACATGGGTGCACAGCTCGTCAAGGAAGTCTCCGTCAAGACCAATGACGCGGCAGGCGACGGCACCACGACCGCTACGCTGCTCGCGCAGGCGATCGTCCGCGAGGGCATGAAGAACATCGCGGCGGGCGCAAACCCGATGATCCTCAAGAAGGGCCTCGACAAGGCTGTCACGGCGGCTGTCGACACCGTCAAGGCAAGCTCCAAGACCGTTGACGGCAGCGCGGATATCGCCCGTGTCGCGACGATCTCTTCCGCGGATGCCGAGATCGGCAAGCTGATCGCGGAGGCGATGGAGAAGGTCTCCAAGGACGGCGTCATCACGATCGAGGAATCCAAGACTGCTGAGACCTACAGCGAGGTCGTGGAAGGTATGCAGTTTGACCGCGGCTACGTCAGCCCGTACATGGTCACCGATACCGACAAGATGGAAGCTGTCTACGATGACTGCTTCCTGCTCATCACCGACAAGAAGATCTCCAACATTCAGGAGCTTCTGCCGCTGCTCGAGCAGATCGTCCAGTCCGGCAAGCGTCTGGTCATCATCGCGGAGGATGTCGAGGGTGAGGCTCTGACCACGCTGATCCTCAACAATCTGCGCGGCACCTTCAAGTGCGCAGCAATCAAGGCACCGGGCTTCGGTGATCGCCGCAAGGAGATGCTGAAGGATATCGCAACGCTGACCGGCGGTGAGGTCATCACCTCTGAG
>JAGDBX010000098.1 GCA_018110935.1 Oscillospiraceae bacterium | reverse complement strand
GGATAGACGCCACCCTGCTCCAGACCTCTGTCCAGAACGATCTGACCCTCCGTGATATATCCGTTCAGGTCAGGGACAGGGTGTGTGATATCGTCATTCGTCATCGTCAGAATCGGGAGCTGAGTCACGCTGCCTTCAATGCCCTCGATGATGCCAGCGCGTTCATAGAGTGAAGCGAGATCGGAATACAGATATCCCGGATAGCCTTTTCTGCCGGGAATTTCGCCTTTTGAGGAGGAGAACTCACGCAGAGCCTCTGCATATGCTGTCATATCGGTCATGACGACGAGGATGTGCATATGCTTTTCGTATGCGAGATATTCTGCGGCAGTCAGTGCGCAGCGCGGCGTAATGATACGCTCGACAATCGGGTCATTTGCAAGATTCAGGAACATGACGACATTTTGCAGAACGCCGCTTTCGGCGAAGCTGCGGCGGAAATAATCCGCAACGTCATTCTGAATACCCATTGCCGCGAATACAACCGCGAACTCTGCGCCGGAATCCTTTGCAATCCGCGCCTGCTGTACAATCTGCACGGCGAGCTTATTATGCGAAAGACCCGTGCCCGAGAAGATCGGCAGCTTCTGACCGCGGATCAGTGTCATCAGGCAGTCAATCGAGGAGATACCGGGCTGGATATAGTTTCTGTGGTACTGGCGCGAGACCGGATTCAGCGGTGCGCCGTTGATATCGCCGAATTTCTCCGGCATGACCTCGCCGAGACCGTCAGCCGGTCTGCCCGCACCGGTAAAGACTCTGCCGAGCAGGTCGCCGGAAAGCGGCATCTCCATCGGTCTGCCGGTAAACTGTGTGCGCGTATTGGTCAGCGAGAGACCGTGGGTTCCCTCGAAGACCTGCAAAATCGCCTTATCACCCTCGAGCATGGCGACTCTGCCGGTGCGCTCGGTGCCGTCATCCAGCACGATGCGCGCCATTTCATCGAATTTTGCGCCCTCCACATGGTCAAGGACAACCAGTGAACCGCTGATGCTGTGAAGCCCGAAATATTGCAGACTCATGGGTTACAGCACCTCCTTTTTCTTTGTGCGAAGCGCGTCAAGCATCCCGTCGATCTGCTGCGTCAGCGCATCAAAGCGCTCAAGCTGCCGGTTCGGGATGTCATATTTGACCTTGATGACCAGCTCCAGAATGCCGCTCGATTTGATTGCCTCGAGATCGACATGCTCTGCGATCATCTTCTTTGTGCGCTGATAGACATGCAGGATCAGCTCCATCATGCGGAACTGCTTATCGAGCGGGACATAGGTATCCTCTGCGTGATAGGCATTCTGCTGCAAGAATCCGACACGGATCAGACGCGCAATCTCAATGATGAGCTTCTGATCGTCGGGCAGGACATCGGAGCCGATCAGCCGGACAATATCCATCAGAGACTGCTCCTCTTTCAGCAGCGCACTGATCTCGGTGCGGTATTCGTTGAACTTCGGATCAACCTCGCTCTCATAGAAATGCGAGAGATCGTCGAGATATTCGCTGTAGCTCATGTTCCAGTTGATTGCCGGATAGTGGCGCGCATAGGCGAGCGCCTTGTCCAGTCCCCAGAAGCAGCGGACAAAGCGGCGTGTATTCTGGGTGACAGGCTCGGAGAAGTCGCTTCCCTGCGGCGAAACGGCACCGATAACGGTGACGCTGCCCTCTCTGCCGTTGAGTGTCTCATAGGCGCCGGTGCGCTCATAGAACTCGGAAAGACGCGAGGGGAGATATGCCGGATAGCCTTCCTCAGCGGGCATTTCTTCGAGTCGTCCGGAGATTTCGCGGAGCGCCTCTGCCCAGCGGGATGTGGAATCCGCCATGATTGCGATATGATAGCCCATGTCACGGTAATATTCCGCGAGCGTAATACCGGTATAGATCGAAGCCTCACGCGCCGCAACCGGCATATTCGAGGTATTGGCGATCAGCACGGTGCGCTCCATGAGGGATTTGCCCGTGCGCGGGTCCTTCAGTGCGGTGAATTCTTCGAGCACCTGCGTCATTTCGTTGCCGCGCTCGCCGCAGCCGATGTAGACGATGATGTCCGCATCGCACCACTTTGCGATCTGGTGCTGTGTCATGGTCTTGCCCGTACCGACACCGCCGGGAACAGCAGCCGTCCCGCCCTTTGCTATGGGGAACATGGTGTCGATTATCCTCTGCCCTGTGATGAGCGGCCT
>JAGDBX010000013.1 GCA_018110935.1 Oscillospiraceae bacterium | reverse complement strand
TGCTGTCGATGCGGCAGATGCCCGCGCCGTCCGTGAAGAGCAGCCCTTCGCCGTAAGAGAGCAGGAACGGGCTGACCTCGCCGGTCTTCTTGTCGATCTTCTGATCCTTGAGATAGAGCGCGGTGTCGTCCTCAAAGGTGTAGTTGTTCAGCATCCGGACGGTGCCCTTTCCGCCGAACAGATTATCAGGCTGTGTGCTGACGATGTCGCTGCCTGCGACGCTGCTGCCGGGCTTCACGGCAGGGCCGCGTCTGGCGTTCAGAATGACCTTGCCGACCGTGCCGACCGTCAGCGCAAAGACTGCTGCCGCCGCGACGCCTGTCATGACGCGCAGCCACTGCGGGCGGCGGAGACCGCTGCTCTGCGGCTCTTCCTCCGCGTTTTTCAGCATTTCGATCGGTGTGTTATTCTGGGACTTCAGTGCGTCCGCACGCGCATCGGCTTCCCTGACATACTTTTCATCGAGGCTGCCGAGTGCATCCAGCAGATCCATTTTTTTCATAAGAAACCCTCCTCTTTCAGATAGCTCCTGAGCTTTTTTCTCGTGCGCATCAGCGTGATCTTGACTTTGCTTTCAGACATCCCGTATGCTTCGGCGATCTCTTTGACCGGCTGCATGGAAATGAAGCGACGGACAAAGATCGTTCTCGCATCGGCGGAAAGTCCTTCCAGAAAGCGCGAAAGCGACTCTCTGAGCAGCCTGAAGTCGATCGTGGATTCCACATCCTCGCTGTCGGGAATGACATCTGAAAGTTCATCCAGCACCGCGTCGATCTCGCCGCTGCCGCGTTTTGCGCGGTGTTCGCGGCGGTAGCGCGTCAGTGCGGCATTGCGCGTGACCGTTGAGAGAAAAGCAGGAAAATTATTCGGTTTTGCAGGCGGAATCGCGTTCCATGTCTGCATCATCACATCGCTGACACACTCCTCGACATCCTGCGGGTTTCCGAGGATACGGGAAGCGATCGAGCTGCAGAGCGACTGATATTTGCTCTGTGTTTCGTAAATAGCCTGTTCGTTTCTCATTTCAAACAGTTGAATGATACCGGTATCTTCCAAGAGTGTTCAACTCCTTTCACTCACTACGACGCGCTTTGCGCCCGCGGGGTTACACCCTGCGGAAAAAACTTTTCGGTTGGGTTCTTATGACAGAGACAACCCCTGCCTTGCGGCAGGGGAACCGTCTGTTGATAAAAAAGGATACGATCCCTCTGGCGGGTTTGGGCGGAGCCCGTTATCAATCATTGCAGAGCGATACCGCCAAAGCCTCAATTCCTGCCGTGGCAGACCTGACAGCCGAGATAGGTCAGAAAGCAGCCGTGCTTTTCGCAGCGCGGAAATCCGTTCAGCGCGGGATCATCCGGCTCCATCTCGCCGAACCAGTTTTCTCTGGCCTGCGGCACAATGTCCTCCCGCTTCAGCCGGAGAAACGCCTTGTGGAACCAACCCAGCATCGGCCGAAGATGCGGCTCGCTCGGTGCGTAGGACAGCTTGTCCCATCCCGTCCTGACAGAAGCGGCATCGACCGTTCGCACCATGAACATCCGGTCCTCGTCAAAATGTGCGGGATCCCACGGCATATCTGACAGATCAAATCCCACAATGCCGCTGCCGATATACTGATCATGCTCAGCCAGCCAGACGATCAGCTGCTTCTGGGATTCCGTTTCGGCAAGTGCGGAGCCTGCCAGCACCAGCACCGAGATCAGAACATCTGTTCCGATATCGGAAACACTGATTTTATCATCCGGCAGATCATCGTGCCGGCGGCCGAAAATATTAGCCATGTTTTCCCTCCTGCTCCAGCACGCGGAATGCCTCCTTCAGACTGGAAACACCTGCCAGCCGGATCGTAAAACGCTCGGTCTGCAGGCCGCGCAGAGACTGCTTCGGCAGAATACAGAGCGTAAAGCCGAGACGCTCCGCCTCCGCGATGCGCTGTGCTGCCGCGGATACCGCGCGCACCTCTCCGCCCAGTCCGACCTCTCCGAACGCGATGACCGTTTCGCCGACGGGCTTATCCATGACAGCGGAATACAGCCCGAGCGCGACGGCGAGATCGCCCGCGGGTTCATCGAGCCGGAAGCCGCCGACGATATTCAGATAGACATCCAGTCCGCCGAAAAAGAGCCCCATGCGTTTTTCCAGCACCGCCAGCAGGATATACAGGCGGTTGTAGTCCAGCCCTGTCGCCGTGCGGCGCGGTGAGGAGAGCGTGCTTTTGGAAACAAGTGCCTGGATCTCCGCAAGGATCGGGCGGCTGCCCTCCATCATGCAGCAGACACAGGTGCCGGAAACGCCGTGCGGGCGTCCCTCCAGCAGCATCGCGGACGGGTTCTCCACTTCAGAAAGCCCCGTATCGCGCATCTCAAACACGCCGATCTCATTGGTGGAGCCGAAACGGTTCTTGACGGCGCGCAGCACGCGGATGCTCTGATAGCGGTCGCCCTCAAAGATCAGCACCGCGTCAACGATATGCTCCATGACCTTCGGGCCGGCGATCGCGCCCTCCTTTGTCACATGGCCGACCAGCAGCATCGGGATCTCCTTTGCCTTGGCCGTGTGCATGAAGAGATTTGTGCATTCGCGCACCTGCGTGACGGAGCCTGCGCCGGAGCTGACGGAGGCAAGGCTCATGGTCTGGATGGAATCAATGATGACGACATCCGGCTCTGACTGTACGATGGTTTCGCAGACGGCCTCCGCGTCGTTTCCGGTGAGGATATAGAGATTCTCCGTGTCAACGCCGAGGCGCTCCGCGCGGAGCTTGATCTGCCGTGCCGATTCCTCTCCCGAAACATAGAGAACAGAATGCGATTCGCCGAGAAACTGACAGATCTGCAGCAGAAGCGTGCTTTTTCCGATGCCCGGTTCACCGCCGAGCAGCACGGCGGAACCCTTGACAAGTCCGCCGCCCAATACGCGGTTCAGCTCCGAGATGCCGGTGTCGTAGCGGATATCCTCATTCGTGCCGATATCGGCCAACTCACGGATCTGCATGGAAAGATCGGCGGCGCGGGTGCCTGCTTTTCCGGTGCTCCGCACGGCGATTTCCGGCGGAGCCTCCTCAATGGTGTTCCATGCGCCGCAGGATGTGCACCTGCCGTTCCATTTGGGATATTCCGCGCCGCAGGCGGTACATTCATAGCGGATCTTTGCCTTTGCCATGACCGGTCAGCGCACAAAGATCGGAACGAGCACCATGCCGAGCACGATAAACGCGAACAGTATGATCGCGAGGATCCGCATCCCTTTCGGCTTGCTGCTGGTGCGCTGCTGCGGATTTCTGTCGTAATTGCGGCGCTGCTGGCGGTTTGCGCCCGGATTCTTCGGTTTTTTGTTCTGACTCATTGTGTGAGAGCCCCCTTTTCTGGATGATTACACCTTATTATAACACAATCGCCGTAAAAAAGCAATCTGCAGCCGCAGAAAGAGAAATTTCAGCTTTCTGATGCGGGGAGATTTCACGCTCCGCGAAACGGGATTCCAAAGGGACTCTGTCCCTTTGGCAGATTTGGGCGGAGCCCGTTATCAATCTTCGCGCAGCGATGCCTTTCACGACAGACAAAGCCCCCGCCTTCCGGCAGGGGCTCAGTTTTTATTGTTTGTCCGGATTCAGCAGCTCTTTCTTCAGAGCGTCGAATTCCTCCTGTGTCAGAGCGCCGTCATCCAGCAGGGATTTCAGCTTTCTCAGCTCATCCGCAACCGAGACCTGCGGCTTTTCAGCAGCCTGTTCCGCGGTTTCCGCCGCTTCCCTGACATCGGATGCGGCCTTCTGGGCAGGCGCTGCCGGAAGATTGCCCGGATCAGCCGGCGGCTGCGAGATCTCTTCGTCGTTCTCCACCAGCTTGGACAGCCACTGTGCAAAGCTGAGACCGCCCTTCTTGGGCTCCGGATCATCCTCATAGGGCAGCTCGTAAATGCCCTTCTTTCTGTACTCTCTGATCAGAGCCAGCGTCTTGTTGTTCTTTCTGTCATAGATATACATCAGCGCAGCCAGCACCGCACCGACACCGAAGAGCAGCAGACCGAGCTTTAATCCCGGAGAAGTGTATTTCATCTTCACCGTGTGCTCACCCGGCTCCAGCTCAACACCGATCATCGCCTGGAACAGCGTGACATAATCGGTCTTCTTGCCGTCAACCCAGACCGTCCAGCCCGGTTCCTCCGGCACGGAGGTCATCATCATCTGGCCTTCCTTCGCCGTGATCTTGCCCTCCAGCGTTCTGCCGCCGAAGGTCGTCAGATTCCACTGATTGCCCTTGAGTGTTTCAATATCCTCCTGGAACTTCGCGGAATCGAAGTGATAGAACAGGAACTTCTTGACGATCGCGTATTTTTCCTTGGTATTGTTGTTGTCGGTCAGCAGCGTCATGCGGAGCTGCAGCTTCTGTCCCTTCGGGAACTGTCCGACATAGAGGATCTTATAATTGTCTGTTTCAAAGTAGGAGCCAAGGCCCTTTGCGTCGGAGCCGTCGGTGTTCTTCATCTTGCCGGCGTCCTCAGTATTCCACTGGTCCGCGAGCCAGAGATTGACCTTGCTTTCATTCTCCGTCTTGAAGAACAGATAGATCGGATCGTCGGACTGTGCCTCAAAGAAGAAGTCAACGGTCGGATCCGGCTGATGCTGCGTCGAATTCGCGGAGCTCCAGCCATCCTCACGGAAGCGGCGCTGATTGCCGTAGGCATCCTCATAGCACTGGTTGAAGCGCAGCGGCTGATCGATCGGCAGCGGGTAATAGTAGCGTGTCCAGTTCTCAAAGCCGCCGCCGGTGGTAAAGGTCGTGTTGCCGGTGATCGTGCTCATCAGGATGTTCTGGCTGTTGAACGGATCGTCATTGCCGAAGAACTTGACCTTCTTGATGTCGCTGCTGACCATGTAGCCGATGGAAAGCGCGTTCGGGTTCTCATAGACGCCGACATTGATGTCGCTCTCACCCTGCGATTTGCAGACATCCGTGAACTTCAGGTCATAGGCGACATCGAGCTCGGAATTCTCACCCTTCTTGAGGAGATTCTTGTTGTCGTCGCCCTTGTCAAGGACATACTTGATGCCGAGCAGGCTGTCCGCAAGCGGCGTGTTTCCGTCATATCTGGAATAGTAGCTGCGGCAGGAATAACCCATTGTTTCGATGAACTTCAGGATCTTGGTATTCATGACGGAGCTGGAGTGCGTCAGACCGCGGAGACGGAAGCCCGCGTTGTCATTGACGGTTCTCGTGTAGGTTTTTTCTGCGCGGTAGAAGGTCGGATCCTCTGCGTAGATCCTGTCGACCAGATCGCGGCCGGTCTGGATGTACTGCCGGTAGGATTTTCTGGTAGAGTACGCGACATCCCTGTGAATATCGTGGAATTCGCAGGTCGCGTTGTAGGTCAGCTCACAGCAGCAGACACCCATCAGCGCGAGCGTGACATATTTCGTCATTCTTCTGGACGGGTTTTTGCGGCTCAGCATATAGACGAATCCGGCGTAGACCGCGAGGAAGATGATCGTCATCCAGATCGTCTGGAAGGTGTCGATGTATTCGCCCTTCTTGCTCTCAAAATGTCTGGAATCCGCAAGCAGGAGCAGCACAAAATAGACGGCGAACACAGCGGCAAGCATATATTTCTTGATGTTCCGCACATATTTCATCGTCATGGCCGTCATGGTGAGCAGCACGAACGAGAAGATGAAGGAATAGCGGAAGGGCAGCCAGTTCGGCATCTGTCCGCCGTGCCAGAGCATATCGATCGGGCGGCAGTACATGCTGACGACCAGCGCTGCCATCATCATGCCGAAGCCGAATTTCTTTCTCAGCGGGATGCGGCCGTTCATGAAGAACAGCGGCAGGCAGAGGAATGCCAGCACACCGCTGTAGATCTCAGGCATACCCTGCACATCGACGGTGTTGTAGCAGTTGACGCAGAACTGCGCGAAGAACTCAAGCGGCTTGAACTGTGCCTTGAAGGAATAATCCGGCTTTGTGAAGTCGAATTTGCCGAGCTTCAGCGCGTTGTAGACCGGCAGGATCATGAACGCCGCCAGACATACGACCGCGACGGTCGCGATGACCATGCGGAGAAGGATCTTCAGGAGTTCTTTGATATCCATCTTCACCTTGTCCGAGATAAAGAAGGTATAGAAGGTGAAGTAGATCGCCGTGAAGATGCAGAGCATGAAGCCGATGTAGAAGTTTGCCACGCACATCAGCGCGAGCGGAATGATGTAATTGAGCTTTCTGCCGTCATCGACAAGATACTCGATGCCGAGCGCGATCAGCGGCAGGAAAACAAGACCGTCCAGCCACATCGGGTCGATCGTCTGGATGACGCCGTAGGCGCACATGCCGAACATCGTGCCGAAGAGCACGGAGGGCAGCGGCGCGATATGCCGCGCCTTGCGCAGATAGTAGCTGAAGGTCAGCGAGGCCGCGCCCAGCTTCGCGAGGATCATAATGAGCAGCGCACCGAGAATCATGGTACGCGGCAGCAGAATGACCAGAAGCGTGAACGGGCTGGCCAGATAATAACCGATGACGCCCTGATAGCCGCCGGAGAGGTTTCTGGACCAGTTGTAAAGGATACTGCCGTCTCCGTGGAAGGCGTCGCGGATCGCTTCAAAATAGTAGACATACTGTCCGTTCAGGTCGAGGCAGAGAACGGAATAATCTCCGAACGGATACAGGCCGAAGATCGCGTACGCGATATAGATCAGTACGACCGGCAGGAAGAATGCCGCGAGGTACGACCAGTTGCGGGAAAACCATCCCTTTGCACCGCCGCCCTTTGCCGGGAGTGTACCCGCCGGCGGTGCCGTGATACTTGCTGTCGTTGACATGAAAATCCTCCTTCGCTTTTGCTCTCCGGCAGCGCTTCCGCGCAGACAGCACTGCCGAAAATACATACCCTATTATTATACATGATTTTTCCGCGTTTTGCAAGGGGTTTTTTCATTTTCGGGAAAAGAAATCCCGCAGACAGCGGATTTTCTGTCAGGCGGGCATATTTGCCCTTTCGGAACCCGTTCCGCGCCGGAACATCACTTCGTAAGAAAACCGGCGGCGGCTCTGAAATATTTGTGGATTTCTCCAGATATTATCTGATTCGCTTGATATTTTCAAATAGATATGCTATACTATATAGTGTATACGAATGTGCAGTCATGTATGATTATTGATTACAAGATTAAAAGAAAAGGGAAGTGAAACATCTCTATGAACTCGTTTGAGGATGTTTTTCAGGCAGTTCTGGATTACTGCTCGGAAAGCGGCAAGATCGGTGAAACCGCAAAGGGCCTCTGGCTCACGCCCCTGAAGCCGGCAAGACTCGACGGCAGCGATGCCGTTTTCTATTGCCCGTCAGAATTTCAGAAGAGCATCATCATGGGGCAGTATGCCGGCATTCTGAAGGAAGGACTCGAAAAGACGCTCGGCTTTCCCGTCAATCTCCGCCTGATCGTGATGGATGAGAGCATGCCGGAGGAAGCGGATATTGATCCGGAGAATTTCCCGCGGATCCAGGAGGATATCGACCGGGCATTCGATCAGGCTGTCTATGCCTATACCTTTGATACATTCATTGTCGGCAAGTCGAATGAATTTGCGTACGCGGCATGTCTCAGCGTCGCGAGAAGCAACGGCACCGACACCTACAACCCGCTGTTCATCTACGGCCCTTCCGGTCTCGGCAAGACGCATCTGCTGATCGCGATCTCCCATGAGATGAAAAAGAACAATCCCGACCTGAATATCATCTATGTCACCGGAGAGACCTTCGCGAATGAGCTGATCGAGGCGATTCACCAGAAAAAGGACACCTCGAGCTTCCACGAGAAATACAGAAGCGCCGATGTGCTGCTGGTCGATGATGTGCAGTTCATCAGCGGAAGAGAATCCACGCAGGAGGAATTCTTCCACACCTTTAATATGCTGCACAGCGACGGCAGACAGATCGTGCTGACTTCCGACCGTCCGCCGAAGGATCTGCGGATCCTCGAAGACCGCATCCGTTCCCGCTTTGAATCCGGTCTGATCGCGGACATCTCGACGCCGGACTTTGAAACGCGCGTGGCGATCATCCGCCGCAAGGCAGAGCTGCTGGAGCTGAACATTCCGGACGATGTCGCGGAATTCATCGCAAACCGCCTGAAAACCAATATCCGCCAGCTGGAGGGCGCCGTCAAGAAGCTGAAGGCCCTGAAACAGCTCGCGAACTCCTCCCCCTCGATCTCGATGGCACAGAGCGTCATCCGCGACATTCTGACGGATGAGCAGCCGACGCCCGTCACGGTGGAGCATATCATCCAGGAGGTTTCCAACCTCTACGGCGTGTCGCCTGAAGATATCCGTTCCTCCAAGCGCTCCGCGCAGATCTCCAACGCCCGCAAGGTCGCGATCTATCTTGTGCGCGAGATCACGAATATGCCGCTCAACTCGATCGGTGAGGAATTCGGCGGCAGAGATCATTCCACTGTCGTCTACGCCTGCAAGAATGTCTCAGCGGGCATCGCGAAGGACTCGAATCTGCGGGACGCGGTTGAATCGATCATCAAGACCGTGCGGGACGGCAGCCGGTAATTTTCCGGAAAAGCAGTACCGTCTTTGTAGAAATGCAGTACAGAACTCTGATTATTTTCCACCCGATTGTGCATTATGCACTTTTACACATAAAAGCAATACTCCGAACCAGAGCAGTCAAATTCAACCAAATGGAAAATTCGGCACATTTGTTCCCGGGAGCAAATGTTCGGAATCCGCGTGTTTCAACAGGTGTTGAATGTATAGTTGAAATTTGACTTCGTATTTACGCACTTTCTCTTGAATTCCACTGCATAACGGTGCAGAAAAGTTGAAAACTCCGGAATATACTCGATGTATTCACAGTTTCAACCGTTTTTTCAACAATTTCTGCCGCGGTTTTCACTTTTCAAACCGGATTTTCCGGTTGAAAACGGCTTTGAACTTTTCCAAAATCTTTCCATACGGCCGTGTGAAGAAATCCGGCGCGAACACGGAGCGCGTTTTGACAGACAGACCGGAAAAATCCTGTTCGCGCAGAGGGCAGTTCAACATTTCCACTGCCCCTACTGCTACTACTGTTCTATCTATTATTCTGTAACTGCTTTCTGACAGCAGCGGAAGCCGCCGTCAGGGAGAGGGACAGCTGTTTCTGATCATCGCGGTGCGATACCCTAACACGAAAGGAAACGCAGACTATGAAATTTACCTGTGAGAAATCTGCACTCTATGAAGTTCTGCCGAATGTGGCAAAGGCAGCCAGCGTCAAGACGCCGATGGAGGCACTTGCCGCGATCCGGCTTTCGGCAAACGGGCAGGAGCTTGAGCTGACAGGCTACGATCTGGAGCTCGGCATCCGCACAACGATCCCGGCCGCAGTCGATGAGCCGGGCGTTCTGCTGACGGACAGCCGCCTCTTTGCGGAGATCATCCGCAGAATGCCGGACGGCATCCTTTCCGTTGTCACGGACGATCATCTGAAAATCACGATCACCGGCAGCGGCACGGAGTGTCAGCTCGCGGGCATGAACGCGGACGAATATCCCGATCTGCCGGATATCGAGCAGCAGCAGGGTGCGGTGATCCCGCAGAATCTGCTGAAAAATATGATCGATCAGACGATCTATGCCGTTTCTCTGGACGAGACAAAGCCGATCTTCACCGGCGAGCTGCTCGAAATGGAGGACGGTGTGCTGAATATCGTCGCGCTGGACAATTACCGGATGGCAGTGCGCACGGAGCCGCTTCCCGGTCAGGAGCCGATGAAATTCGTCGTGCCGGCAAAGGCACTGCGCGAGATCCAGCATCTGCTCACCGAAGATGAGAAGAACGAGCGCCCCTGCGTGATCCGTCTGGATCAGCATCACGCGATCTTTGAGATCAACGGCTACCTGGTCTATACCAGACTGCTGGCCGGTGAATTCATCAACTACCGCCGCAGCATTCCGCAGACGGCAAAGACAGAGGTCATTCTGAACCGCCGCGAGCTGAACGACAGTCTGGAGCGCTGCGCGCTGCTCATCAGCGAGAAGAACAAGACGCCTGTGCGTTTTCAGTTTGAAGAGGACTGCGTCATGGTCAGCTGTCAGAATGTCGTCGGCAGCGTCGATGACCGCATCAGCTGCAGCGTGACCGGCGAAAAGCTCATCATCGGCTTCAATAACCGCTATCTGCTCGACGCTGTCCGCGCGATCCAGGGCGACCGCGTGCGGCTGCTGCTCACAGCGGCGGACCGTGCCGTCAAGGTCATGGAGGCGGAAGGCGATCAGTCTGTCGCGGTCATCATGCCGGTGCAGGTCAGACGCTGACGGAGATATTTTATGGAAACGATCGAGATCACGATCCACACGCCGTTCATCAAGCTGGAGCAGCTGATGAAGCTCGCGAATCTGACCGATACAGGCGGCTTTGCGAAGGAACTGATCCAGAACGGACAGGTGTCTGTCAACGGCGAGGTGTGCACGATGCGCGGAAAGAAGATCCGGAACGGCGACAGAGTGACCGTGGACCGCTATGAGGTCGTATGTCACGCGCCGGAAGAAGCGTAAACCGCGTATATGCGTGTTTTATCAATCGAAGCGGAGCAGTTCCGCAACTTAAAGCCCGTGAAGATGGAGCCGTCACCGACGGTCAATCTGATCCTCGGCAACAACGCGCAGGGAAAGACGAACCTGCTCGAGGCGATCTGGGCCTGCACAGGCTGCAGGAGCTTCCGGGGCGCAAAAGAAAAGGATTACATCAGTCTGGACGGCACGGCAGTGCATCTGAAGCTGAAATTTGCCGACAGAAGGCGTACGCAGGAGATCGGGCTGCATTACAGCCGGGGAGAAGGAAAGCAGAAGAAGATTCTGCTGAACGGCGTGCCGCTTGCCGGTGCGTCGGGGCTGTTCTCGCAGTTTCAGTGTGTGATCTTCTCTCCGGATGACCGTGAGCTGATCCGCGGCGGGCCGGAAAAACGGCGCAGCTTCATGGATCTCTGCGGCTCTCAGCTGACGCCTGCGATGCTCGGATGTATCCGGCGGTTTGACCAGCTCACCGCGCAGCGGAACGCCCTGCTGAAGAAGATCTCTTTCGGCAGAGCCGATCTGCGCGATCTGGAGGACTGGGATCTGCAGCTTGCCCGGTACGGCAGTATGCTCACCTGCCTCAGATATGCCTATATCAAAAAGCTTTCCGAGGTCTGCGCACGGCTTTACGGCTCTGTGACGGACGGCGCGGAAAAGCTCTCGGTGCGGTATCGCTCCAATCTCTTCAAATCAACGGAAATACCGGAAAAGGCGACTGCCGAAATGCAGCGGTATTATTTTGAGCAGCTGCAGAAGTCCGCGGAGGATGATATCCGGCTCGGATTCACGGCAAAGGGCGCGGGAAGAGATGACTTTATCTGTAAAATCGGCGGCCTGTCCGCCAGAGAATTCGGTTCGCAGGGGCAGCAGAAAAGCGCGGCGCTTGTCCTGAAGCTCGCGCAGGCGGCGGTCTTCTGCGAAAAAAAGGATGAAACACCGGTCATTCTGCTGGACGATGTCATGGGAGAGCTGGACGGTCAGCGTCAGAAGCTCGTGTATGAGATCATCCGCGGGATGCAGGTATTTCTGACAGCCTGTCAGCCCGATGCGGTCGGAGAGGAACCGCTGCAGCATCCGGACAGCGCCGTTTTTCACATGGAAAACGGCGTGCTGACAAGGCAGAACAAAAGCTGAACGGAGGAAACTGTTTTGTATATTCATTTAGGCGAGCGTGTCTCCGTTCATGACAGCACCGTGATCGGTGTGTTTGACATTGAGAATACGACGATCGGGCAGGATACCAGACGCTTTCTGAACAGCCTTGAAAAGCAGGGAAGAGTGATCAGCGTCTCGGAGGATATGCCCAAGAGCTTTGTGGTCTGCCAGGAGCCGGACGGGGAAAAGGCATATATTTCGCCGATTTCCGCCGCGACGCTCCGGAAGCGCGCAAAGACGATGTTCTGAACAAGCTGTTTCATCAGAAGCAAAATCAAATGCTCCGCAAAGCGGAAGGATCTAGGAGACGGATAACATGGAGAATGAAGAGATTCTGACTCAGACACCTGTAACAGGCGACTATGACGAAAACCAGATACAGGTGCTGGAGGGACTGGAAGCGGTCCGGAAGCGTCCGGGTATGTATATCGGCACAACGGGCGCAGGCGGTCTGCATCATCTGGTCTACGAGATCGTTGACAATTCCATCGACGAGGCGCTTGCGGGGTACTGCACCCATATCACGGTGGAGATTCTGGACGGCGATGTCATCCGCGTGACGGATGACGGCCGAGGCATTCCGGTAGGCATTCACCTGAAGGAGAAGATCTCTGCCGCGACGGTCGTCTATAACGTGCTTCACGCGGGCGGAAAGTTCGGCGGCGGCGGATACCAGGTCGCGGGGGGTCTGCATGGCGTCGGCGCGTCAGTCGTCAACGCGCTGTCCGAATGGCTGGAGCTGACCGTCTGGGACGGGCATCACAGCTACTTCCAGCGCTTTGAGCGCGGCAAATATACCGAGGAATTGAAGCAGACAGGCAATACCGAACGCCACGGCACATCGGTCATGTTCAAGCCGGACGCGGAGATCTTTGAGGAAACGACGGTCTTTGACTATGAGGTGCTGCTCAAGAGAATGCGCGAACAGGCGTTTCTGAACGCGGGCCTGACGATCGAGATCACCGATCACCGGCACCCGGAGGAGGACCGGCATGAGGTGCTCTGCTACGCGGGCGGCATCCGTGAATTCATCGAGCATATCCACGCGGCGCGCGGACTGGAGCCGCTTTCTGACAAGGTGATCTACTTCAACGGCAGAAAGGGCGACAGCGCCGTCGAGATCGCGATGCAGTACAACGACAGCTACAACGAGGTCATTCTGTCCTTTGCGAACAATGTCCACACGATCGACGGCGGTATGCACGAGGTCGGCTTCCGCAACGCGCTGACCAAGACGATCAACGAATACGGAAAGAAATTCGGGCTGCTCAAGGACGACAACAAGCTGATGGGCGAGGATGTCCGCGAAGGCCTGACCGCGATCATTTCGGTCAAGCTGACGGACTGCCAGTTCGAGAGCCAGACCAAGGTCAAGCTCGGAAACCCCGAGATCAAGCCGCTGGTCGAGAAGATTGTCAGCGAGAAGCTGATGGACTTCCTGGAGGAGAACCCGACGAGCGCCGCGGCGATCTTTGAAAAATCGCAGGCCGCGCAGCGCGCGAGAGAGGCCGCGAAAAAGGCGCGCGAGACCGCAAGCCGCAAGACCGCGATGGAATCCGGCTCGCTGCCCGGCAAGCTCGCGGACTGCTCCGAGCGCGACACGGAATATACCGAGATCTACATCGTCGAGGGAGATTCCGCAGGCGGCTCCGCGAAGGAGGGCAGAGACCGGCGCTATCAGGCGATCCTGCCGCTCTGGGGCAAAATGCTCAATGTCGAGCGCGTGCGCATCGACAAGGTATACGGCAACGACAAGCTGCAGCCGGTCGTCACGGCGCTGGGCACTTCCATCGGCGAGGATTTCGACATTTCAAAGCTCAGATACGGCAAGGTCATCATCATGGCCGATGCCGATGTGGACGGCTGCCATATCCGGACACTGCTGCTGACTTTCTTCTTCCGCTTCATGCGGCCGCTGATCGAAAACGGCAATGTCTATATCGCACAGCCGCCGCTCTTCCGTGTCTCAAAGGGAAAAACGCATAAATACGCGTTTTCTGATGAGGAGCGCGACCGCTATATCGCGGAGCTGACCGCAAACGGCAGCAAGGTCGAGGTGCAGCGGTACAAAGGTCTGGGTGAGATGGACCCGCATCAGCTCTGGGAAACGACCATGGATCCGGAAACCCGCACCATGATCCGCGTGACCATGGAGGACGCCATGAAGGCGGATGAGATCTTCTCCGTGCTCATGGGCGACAAGGTGCAGCCCAGAAGAGAATTCATTGAAACAAACGCAAAATACGCCGTCAATCTGGACGTCTGATGAAAAAGGTGCTTTGATATGAAAAAAGAAGAGAAACTCTTTTCTGTGCAGAGCAGGCTGAACGATCACGATTTTGAGGATGTGTTCCGCATTTACATGGAGAACGAACGCGGCTCCGAGCGGCAGATCGCGATGGTCGTCTGTGCCGTGCTGTGCGTGATCTGCATTGTGCTGATGTTTATCATGCATAATTATACATTTCTCTTTTACGGCATCGGCTGTATTCTGGTCGGGCTGGCCTATCTGCTTGTGCCGGTCAACAAGAAGTTCATCGCGACAAACCGTCTGATGTTCGGCACGGCGCGTGAAACGGGCTTTTATCCGCATATGCTGACAACCATGGAGATCTTTGAGGATGAGGAAGCCGCGGAGATGACCGAGGATGAGATCGAGGAGGCGACGACCGTCTTTTCGACCGGCAGCCTCACGGCCTATGAGAACGAGCGCGGATTCCTCTTTGCGCAGGGTAAGATCACGAATCAGTTTCTGTATATCCCCAAGCGCGACCTGACGGAGACCGAGACCGGCGCCGTCCGCGCCTTTGCGGAGGAAAACTGTGACGGCGGCTATCATCTGGTCGGAACGAAATCCATGGTGGAATCCGATGAAGAACCGGACGGGGAAGCGCCGCAGGAGGAGGATACCTCTGAGTTTGTAGACAGCGTCTGCGATCAGTATTACGGCGCGGACAAGCTGCGTCTGCACAGCGACGACGAAACGGAAGCTGACCCGGATATCGACGATGACGATGCCGAAGCGTCTGACGCGGAGGAGGCAGAGGACGCGGAGCCGGAGGAGCCGGCAGAAGAAGCTGTGCCGGAGGAAGCCGGCGCGGAAGAGGAGACTGAGCATGAGCAGTGAAAAACCGCTGATCGAGCGCCGCTATCACATCCCGCTGGCGATGTTTCAGGAGGCGTTCCGCAGCTTTCAGAAGAAATATGTCTACCCGCGCAACATTGTGCTGAGCGTCGTGCTCGCGGCGGTCGCCGGCGTGTATGTCAAGGCGGTCGTCGATGATCCGTCGCAGAAGCTGGCCTATCTGCTGATCGTCGCCTGTGCCGCGATGATCCTCATCACATGGTACAACACCTTCAAGCTCCGCAGATCGGTCACGGAGGCGCTCCGCGAGGTCGAAAACGACACCTACGAGATGAAGCTGTATCCCGACCGCATGACCGTGCTGGCAAAGGATCCCGAGGGCGGCGATTATGTGATCGAGGAAAGAAAGCCCGCTGAGGCGCAGCCGGAAACGGACGGGGACGGAAACGGCTTTCAGCAGATCTTTCCGGAAAAACCCGCTGAGGACGCGGAGCTTCTGGAGCCGACCGAGATCCGGTTCGGAAAGAATGTGAAGCTGCACGAATACGGCAGCTTTTTCATGGTCTACATCGTGCGGCAGAATTTCTATCTGCTGCCGAAGGAAGCCTTCAATGCGGAGGAGCAGACGCTGATCCGCAACACGGTCTCCCGCTGAGACGGAGCAATCCTTCTGAGAATCCCGGCGGGATCCCCGCCTGACATAGAAAGGAGCTGGATTCGTTGTACGATACCAGTAATTCGATCCTGATCCACCGCGACATTGAAGAGGAAATGCGTTCATCCTTCCTCGCCTATTCCATGTCCGTCATCACCTCAAGAGCGCTGCCGGATGTGCGCGACGGCTTAAAGCCGGTGCACCGCCGCATCCTCTACACGCTCTTTGAGAAGAGCCTGACGCCGGACAAGCCGTACAGAAAGTGCGCTGACATCGTCGGTACCGTGCTCGGTGAATATCACCCGCACGGTGACGCCTCTGTCTACATGGCGCTGGTGCGTCTGGCACAGAGCTTCTCGATGCGCTATCCGCTCGTGGACGGCCACGGAAACTTCGGTACCGTGGACGGCGACCCGCCTGCGGCATACCGTTACACCGAAGCCAAGATGACGAAGATGTCCACGGCGATGCTGACGGATATCCAGAAGGAAACGGTCGATTTCCAGTCGAACTACGACGACCGTCTGAAGGAGCCTGTCGTGCTGCCCGCCCGTTTCCCGAACCTGCTGGTCAACGGCTCTGAGGGCATCGCGGTCGGCATGGCGTCCCATATCCCGCCGCATAATCTGGGCGAGGTCATCGACGGACTGGACTATCTGATCGAGAATCCGGATGCGACGCTGGAGCAGCTCATGCAGTTCATCAAGGGACCGGACTTCCCGACCGGCGGCATCATCATGGGCAGAGCGGGCATCCGCGCCGCCTACGCGACCGGCCGCGGCAAGCTGACCGTCCGTTCCAAAACGGAGATCACCGAGATCAAGAACCGGCAGTGCATCATTGTCACCGATCTGCCGTACATGGTCAACAAGGCGGAGCTGATCAAGACGATCGCCGATCTTGCCAAGGAAAAGCGTGTCGAGGGCATCCACGATATCCGCGACGAGACCGGCAAGGAAGGCCAGCGCATCTGCATCGAGCTGAAAAAGGACGCGAACCCGAATCTCGTGCTGAACCAGCTCTTCCGCTACACGCAGCTGCAGGATACCTACGGCGTCATCATGCTGGCGCTGGTCAACGGCATTCCGCGCGAGCTGTCGCTGAAGCAGATCCTTGAGGAATATCTGAATCACCAGATCGACGTAGTCGAGCGCGCGACGCGCTTTGAGCTGAAAAAGGCCCGCGAGCGCGGCCATATCCTGCAGGGCTTCCTTGTGGCGCTCGATTTCATTGACGAGGTCGTGGAGATCCTGCGGTCTTCCAAGTCCATTCCGGAGGGCAAGGAGCGCCTGATGGCGCGCTTTGCGGAATCTGATCTGACAGCGCTGATGGACAGCCCGAACTACCGCGCGGCGATGGGGCCGGCGGTCGATGCCTGCGAAAAGGATTACCCGACGATCGGGCTTTCGGAGGCGCAGGCGGACGCGATCGTCGCGATGCGTCTGGGACAGCTGACCGGCCTGGAAAAGGAGAAGATCCTGAACGAGGTCACGCAGATCTGTGACAAGATCGTCGATCTGCGCGATATTCTCGCGCACCGCGAGCGCGTGCTCGGCATCATCCGCGATGACCTGGAGGAGATCCGCGGAAAATACGGCGACGAGCGCAGGACCGAGATCGAAAATGTCAGCGGCGAAATGGACATTGAAGACCTGATCCCGGTCGAGGACTGCGTTGTCACATACACGAACTTCGGCTATATCAAGCGCGTGCCGCTTTCGGTCTACAAGTCGCAGAAGCGCGGCGGCAGAGGCGTCACGGGCATGAAGCAGCGCGAGGAGGATTTCGCCTCCGAGATGTTTGTTGCGTCGAGCCATGATCATGTGCTGTTCTTCACGAACCGCGGCATCATGTTCGACCTGAAATGCTTTGAGATCCCGATGGGCGGCAAGGATTCCAAGGGAACCAATATGGTCAATCTGCTGCCGCTCTCCGAGAATGAAAAGATTGCCGCGATGATGAAGGTCAGCGAGTTCAACGACGACAGCTTCATCGTCATGGTCACGAAAAACGGCAAGATCAAGCGCACACCGCTGCCGGCGTACAGAAATGTCCGCAAGAACGGCCTCATCGCGATCCGTCTGGAAGAAGGCGATGAGATCGCGGGCGTCCGCCTGACAAACGGCGGCGACCAGCTCTTTGTCGCGACGAGAAACGGCATGGCCATCCGCACGCCGGAGACCTGCATCCGTCCGCAGGGCAGAAGCGCACACGGTGTCCGCATCATGAAGCTGCGCGGGGATGACGAGATCGTCTCCATGGCGCGCGCAAGAGAGGGCGCGACGCTGCTGACCGTCACGGACAAGGGCTTCGGCAAGCGCTCCGAGATCGACAGCTACCGCCTGCAGAACCGCGGCGGCTTCGGCCTGACGAACTATAAGCCGGACGAAGAGCGTGGCAAGGTCTGCGGCATCAAGGTCGTCGATGAATCGGACGACATCATCATGATCTCAAGCGACGGCATCATCATCCGCATCCGCACGAGCGATATCCGCGTCATGGGCAGAATTGCCAAGGGCGTGCGCGTCATGCGCGTGACGGAGGACGGCAGAGTGATGTCCTTCACCCGCACCGAGCACGACGATTCCGCGGAGCTGGCGGAGGTCGAGCAGCTCTCCGAGGAGGAGCTCAAGGCACAGGAGCAGGAGGCACAGGCGGCGGAATCCGCGGAGGCGGCCGTCACAGAGCCGGACGAGCCTGAGGCCGAGGAGCCGGACGAGCCGGATGAGGATGACGGCGCGGACAGCGACGAGGAAGACTGATTCCCACAGGCTGACCGCCGGAAACAAGGAGTCATAAGCTATGTCAGAACAGTCTCCCCGCAGTACCCTGACGCGATTTCTGGCCGTGCTGGCGGGCAGTCTGTTCGTACAGCTCTTCTGCTGGGCGGTCTATGACCGCCTGAGGCTCACCGTCTGGCTCTGCGGGCTCTCCGCTGTCATGACGGCGGTGCTCTATCATTTTGTGCAGGCAGAGCAGGGCACGGGGCTTTCGCGGAAGGCCGTATTCTGTGCGGCGATTTTGCTGCCGGCGCTTTGCAGTGCCGCGGTGACAGTCACGCTGCTGACGCGGCACAGCGGACTCAGTCTGCTCGGCGCGGCCGCCGACGGTGTCTCTCCGCTGACGGAACAGACCGCACTGTATTCGGCGCGGCTCCTGCTGAACAGCGTTCCCCTGCTGATTTTTGCGGCTGCAGATGCCGTAATCCGGCGGAAGCATCCGGCAAAGGAGCGTGTGCACCATGAAGATCAGACTGAATAAACTGCTGATCCTGCTGCTGTTTCCGGTTCACCTGCTGCTGCTTTGGTACATGCAGGATATGCCGGGTCAGACGGGCTTTCTGCTGCTGGTGCTTCTTGTGCTGGCAGCGGATTTTGTGCTGTCCTTCCTGCAGACAGAGATCTTTTCGGCAAAGGGCGGCGGTTTTTCCGGCTTTGCGGCACGGTTTCTGCCGTATTTTCTCTTGAAGCTCCTGATTGCCGGAGCAGACGGCATCATTACACATTTCCTGCATGAAAGTGATTTCATTGTGATCATCAGCACCGGCGGACTGTGGTTTGCGGTCTGCGCGGCGGAGCTGCTGCTCTGTGCGCTGGTCGTGTTTGTGACCGGCTGGGCGCGCTCGATGCTCGATCACGATCGGAAATAAAACGCAGAAAGGACGGTTTTTCATCATGACAAACGCAGAAATTCTCTCGCACATTGATCACACGATTCTGAAGCCTGATGCAAAATGGGAAGATGTTGCGCAGATCTGTGAGGAAGCACTTACCTATCACACCGCATCGGTCTGCATCCCGTCTTTTTGGGTGGCAAGGGCAAAGGAGACCTATCCCGCGCTCAATGTCTGCACGGTGATCGGCTTTCCGCTCGGCTATCAGCCGGCGTCCGTCAAGCAGTTTGAGGCGGCGGAGGCGGTTTCGGACGGCGCGGACGAGATCGACATGGTGATCAATGTCTCCGCGCTGAAAAGCGGGGATGATGAGACGGTCCTGAATGAGATCAGAGCGGTGCGCGCCGCCTGCGAAGGGCAGATCCTCAAGGTGATCGTCGAGACCTGCTTTCTGACGGAGGATGAGAAAAAGCGCGTATGTGCGCTGGTTTCAGAGGGCGGCGCCGATTACATCAAGACCTCGACCGGCTTCGGCACGGCGGGCGCAGAACTGGACGATATTGCGTTATTCCGCGCAAATATCGCGGAGCATGTGAAGATAAAAGCGGCGGGCGGCTTCCGCACCAGAGAGCAGATGGAGGCGTTTCTGGCAGCCGGCTGCGACCGGATCGGCTGCAGTGCCGCGCGCATCCTCTTTGCAGGCGCATGACGCCGGAGGTTCTTCTTTCGGGATATTCCCCGACCGGTCAGACGCTCGTTTTCCGCGTCTATGCCGCGGAGATCCCCGAAGCGGAGCGGAAACAGGCGCACCGCGCGGAGCATTTTGCCGCGCTGGAGCTGCTTTCTGCCGCGCTGCAGAAGGATTTTTCCGTTTCTCACGCGAGGATTCACCGGACGGGGCTGGAAAAGCCCTGTCTGCTTCACGGATTTCTGCATTTCAGCATCTCGCACTGCAGGGGGCTCGCGGTCTGCGCGGCCGGGCGTCTGCCGATCGGCATCGACGCGGAGCCGCCCCGCGCGGTGAAGGAGCATCTGCTCGGAAAGGTCTGCACGCCGGAGGAAGCGGCGCAGATCACGGCTGCGGCGGACAGTGCGCGGGAATTTTCGCGCTTCTGGACGCTGAAGGAGGCCTACGCGAAATATACGGGCGCGGGCATCCGCACCCCGTTTGACACACTCGGTTTCTCGCTGGAAAACGGCATCCGGTTTCTGCATCCCGATGCGGAAAAGCTGCAGTTTTATCAGCTGACGCGCGGCGGAACGCATACCGTTTCGGTCTGTCTGCCGCGCTTTGCCGGTTCAGACGGAAAATAAGATAGAATGAGGTACAGTACATGCACAAAACACGGATCGCTGCGGCTTTGCTCGCGGCACTCTGCCTGATGACGGGCTGCAGCGGCAGTCAGGGCTCCGGGCAGGAGACAGGCAGCACGGAGCAGACGGAAACAACGGAACTGACAGAAGATCAGACAACAGCCGGCAGCGGCGATGTGACAGCGGAAGCGGACGGGCGCGAGGACGGGGAACCGGACGAAGACGCCGATCCCGATGAAGTGCCGGAGGACGGCGATGCGGATGACGAACCGGAGCTTCCGGACGACGGCGGGGATTCCGATGATGGCGATGAACCGGCGGACGGCGCGCTTTCCACGGCGCCTGCCGATCCGACAAAGCTGTCCGTGACCGAATCCAACGGCTATAAGGACGGATTCTTCTACTCTGAGAAGCTGGACGAGGGCGTTGAGGTGACCGCGGACAAGGCCGTCAGCGACGCCTATATGAAGAAATGCTCCGAAGCGGTCATCAATATGCCGCAGACCACGCTGATCGCGATCTGGGAGGGTGCCAAGAAGACCTGCCTCGCGTTCATCGAGCAGGAGCGGGCGAATCTGGGCGACAAATTCGACGAGGAGCGCACCTCGCCGGATATCAAGGAGGATACGCCCTCCAAGGAAATGGCACAGTATATCCGGCTCGGCGGCATGATGATCGAGAAGCCGACTGACGAAAACACGGTCGGCTTTGAGCTGAACGGCAGCTGCGAGTGGGATCTGGAGCACGGCTTTGAGGTCGTGATCGTGAACGACCGCGTGATCTACGCGGGAACCTGTGAGCAGTATTCCCCGTGGGATACGGAATACTACACCAGAGGCGACGGAAAGGAACAGAATTACGCGCAGTAAGCGATCTGATTCCGTGCCGCTGAGACAGCATCCTGACATACTTTAAAGGAAAGGAAACCTTTTATGAATACCAACAGCTATGAATCCCCGTTCTGCACCCGTTACGCGAGCAGGGAGATGCAGTATCTCTTTTCCGCGGACAAGAAGTTTTCGACATGGCGCCGCCTCTGGGTCGCGCTGGCCAGAGCCGAGCATGAGCTCGGTCTGAATGTCACTGCGGAGCAGGTCGCGGAGCTGGAGGCCCACATCACGGACATCGACTATGAGGCCGCCGCAAAGCGCGAGAAGGAGTGCCGCCACGATGTCATGTCCCATGTCTACGCCTACGGGCTCTGCTGCCCGAACGCGAAGGGCATCATCCATCTGGGAGCGACCTCCTGCTATGTGGGCGACAACACCGACATCATCATCATGCGCGACGCGCTGAAGCTGGTCCGCGCAAAGCTCATCTCCGTGCTGAAGAATCTCGCGAAATTCGCGGAGGAGTGGAAGGCGCAGCCCTGCCTCGCGTACACGCACTGCCAGCCCGCGCAGCTGACGACCGTCGGCAAGCGTGCCACGCTCTGGATGAACGAGCTGCTGCTCGACCTGGAGGCGCTTGATTTTGAGCTCGGCAGAATGAAGCTGCTCGGCTCCAAGGGCACGACCGGCACGCAGGCGTCCTTCATGGAGCTTTTTGCCGGCGACGGCGCGAAGATCCGCGAAATGGAGCGGAAGATCGCTGCCGAAATGGGCTTTGCGCCCGATGCGGTCGTACCGGTCTCCGGTCAGACCTACTCCCGCAAGGTTGACGCGCAGGTGCTGAATGTCCTGTCCGGCATCGCGCAGTCCGCGATGAAATTCGCGAACGATATGCGTCTGCTCCAGTCCTTCAAGGAGATGGAGGAGCCGTTTGAGTCCGGCCAGATCGGTTCTTCCGCAATGGCCTACAAGCGAAACCCGATGCGCTGCGAGCGCATCACCGCGCTGGCGAGATACCTGATCACCGACACGCTGAATCCGGCGTTCACGGCCGGCACGCAGTGGTTCGAGCGCACGCTGGACGATTCCGCGAACAAGCGCATCGCCGTCGCGGAGGGCTTCCTTGCGGCGGACGCGATCCTCAACATCATGATGAATGTCACATCGGGCATGGTCGTCTATCCGGCGGTCATCCGGCAGAGAGTCATGGCGGAGCTGCCGTTCATGGCCACCGAGAATGTCATCATGGACGCGGCGGCAAAGGGCGGCGACCGGCAGGAGCTGCATGAGCATATCCGCGTGCATTCCATGGCGGCGGGTGCCGAGGTCAAGCAGAAGGGCCTCAGAAACGATCTCTGCGAGCGCATCGTCGGGGATCCGATCTTCGGCGTGACCGCGGAGGAGCTCGAAAGCCGCCTCGATCCGGCAAATTACACCGGCAGAAGCGTGCAGCAGGTCGAAGAGTTCCTCGCCGAATTCATCGCGCCGGTCATCCGGGACGCGGAATCTGCGGAAGATGTCGAGCTGACCGTCTGAGCACGAAAACCGCCGGAAATCCGGCAAAAAAT
>JAGDBX010000012.1 GCA_018110935.1 Oscillospiraceae bacterium | reverse complement strand
CGCGGGAGTCCAGAGGGCAGCGCCCTCTGGCCGCGCTCCGCAGAGCGCGGAATCCCCTGCATCAGAAGAGCTCGGCAGGGGTGAATCGAGCAAAACGATCCGGTGGATCGTTTTGCCGAGAGGGGGAGCCTGCGATAGAGGCTCCCCCTAAAATAAAGTATCGCTTCGCGATGATCAATAATGGGGCTCCGCCCCAAACCCCGCTCAAGGGACAGTGTCCCTTGAGAATCCCGTATTGAGGGCGCACAGAAAGAAAGCGGGGAGAATGCCCGGAAGGGCCTTCTCCCCGAAAGTTTCAGAAAGGAATCATCATTCGTCATTGTCAATCACTGGTTCCAGCTCTCCAGCTCGCGGTAAAGCCCCAGATACAGCTCCGCGGACTGTGCCCAGCTGAAGTCTGCCTCCATCGCCTGCCGCCGGATCTTCTCCCAGAAGGGCTTGTTCTCGTACGCACCCTTTGCGCGCAGGCAGGCACCCAGCATATCGTGCGCGTTGTAGGTCTTGAAGGTGAAGCCCGTGCCGCCGTTTTCTCCGCCCGCATCCGTGACGGAATCCCGCAGGCCGCCTGTCTCGCGGACGATCGGCAGCGTGCCGTACCGCATCGCGTACATCTGCGCGAGACCGCACGGCTCGCTCTGCGACGGCATCAGGAACATATCACAGCCCGCGTAGATACGCCGCGCAAGCGTCGGCATGAATCCGAGCGTCACGCTGACCGCCTGCGGATAACGCCACATCATCTCGCGGAAGAAATCCTCATAAATGCGCTCGCCGCTGCCGACGATCGCAAAGCAGAAGCCGTTCTGCACCATTTCCTCAAAGACATAGCGGATCAGGTCGATGCCCTTGTGTGCGACAAAGCGCGAGCAGATGCCGATCAGCGGCTGATCGTTCACCGGCAGACCGAGCTCCTCCTGCAGCGCCTTCTTGCACACGGCCTTGCCAGCCATGTCATCCTTGCTGTAATGCGCATAGGGCGGTGTCAGCGCTTCGTCTGCCGCCGGATCGTAGCTGACCGTATCAATGCCGTTCAAAAAGCCCGTCAGCTTATACTGCTTGTTTGCCAGCGCACGGTCCAGCCCGTGCGAATACCACGGATCCAGAATCTCCCACGCGTAGCTCGGCGAAACCGTCGTGATCTTGTCCGCCGTTTCGATTGCGCCCTTCATCATGTTGACATTCCCGTCATATTCCAGCAGATTCGCGTGATAGAGCGGAATACCCATCAGCTCGTTCAGCACCTCTCTGCCGTACTTGCCCTGATAGGCGATATTGTGGATCGTGAAGACGGTGTGGATGTTGTCAAAGCCCTCCTGATACTTGTAAAAGATCTGGTAATAGACCGGTGTCAGCGCGGTCTGCCAGTCGTTGCAGTTGATCACGGCAGGCTTGAAATCGATCACGCGGAGCATCTCCAGAATGGCACGGCTGAAGAACACAAAGCGCTCGCAGTCGTCATAGAAGCCGTAGATGCCGTCCCGCTTGAAATAATACTCATTGTCGATGAAATAATAGGTGACGCCCTGATGCACGGCGGAGAAGATGCCGCAGTACTGCTTTCTCCAAGCGACATCGACCGTGATCGAGGTGATGAAGGTCATGTCCTTGCGCAGATCGTCTCCGATGCACTTGTAGAGCGGGATGACGACGCGGCAGTCATGCCCCTTGGCGTTCAGCGCGAGCGGAAGCGCGCCCGCGACATCCGCAAGGCCGCCGGATGCGACATAAGGTCTTGCTTCACTTGCTGCATAGAGAATATTCATAACGCTGCCTCCCTTTGTATCATTCCATAGCCGCTGATGAGCGTTTGCTTTGCCTGCCCTGTCTGATGCGGACAGAAGGAGCAGACTTCCGGTCCGGGCTTCAGATCTGCGCGCCCTTGCCGATGAAGAGCGGATAGCCCGCGGATCCGGTCAGCTGACGCTCGTCCGCGATGGCGACATTCTTGTCCGTGATGACATTCCGGATGGAGCAGCGCGCTCCGATCACGGTATCCTGCGTGATGACGCTGTCACGGACAACAGAGCCTTTTCCGATGCGCACGCCGCGGAAGAGCACACAGTTCTCGACCTTGCCCTCAATGACGCAGCCGTCCGCGATCAGGGAATTCTTGATATGCGATTCCTGCCCGAAGCGCACAGGCGCGTTGTCCTGCGTCTTCGTGAAGATCGGCGCGTTCTTGGTGAAGAGCGCGGTGCGCTTTTCCGTGTCGAGCAGATCGAGATTCGCCGCAAAATAGCTCGCGAGCGAGTCGATTCTGGAGTAATAGCCGGTATGCTCATAGGCAAGGATCCGATAGCTCGCGCCGCGGTCAAGGAGAATGTCCTTTCTGAGGCTCGTGCGGTTCCGGCTCATGGATTCCTTGACGATACGCCGTAAAAAGTCCTTGCTCATGATATACATATCAAGGCCGAGATTGCAGCTGCCCGTCATCGGCGGATCGATCATGACATCATTGACAAAGCCGTCGCCGCCGATGCCGAAGATCGTCGCGGCCGCGCCGGTCAGCTGGTCATAGTATCCCTTGGCATAGACCGCGGTGATGTCGGCGCCGGATTCGATATGCGCCTCGATCGCCGGTCTGAGGTCGATGTTCGTCACAATGTCGCAGTCCGCGAGGATGACATATTCCGCGGAGGAATGCTCCACAAAGCTCCAGACATTCCCGAGTGCGTCGAGCCGGCCGTGATACATATTCGAGCTGGTGTGGCTGTAAGGCGGGAGCAGGTGCAGACCGCCCTTCTTGCGGGCGAGGTCCCACTCTCTGCCGGATCCGAGATGCTCAAGCAGCGAGCCGTAATTGCGCTTGGTGATGACGCCGACCTGCGCGAGCCCCGAATTGACGAAATTCGAGAGCGGAAAGTCGATCAGGCGGTATCTGCCGCCGAACGGCACAGAGCCCATGGTGCGCAGCTTTGTCAGATCATAGACCGCTTCGTCGTGGATGCTGGCGAAGACCAGTCCCAGTACATTCTGTTTCGTTCCCATATTCTTTCTAACCTCCGTTTGCGCCGTGATGCCGTCAGATCGACTCCGAGAGGATCTGCTTGGGCAGAACAGCCTGCCCCGCGCTCACCGTGATCCTGTGTCCGGTGACGGCAATGCTCCATTCCCTGTTCATTTCGTGGTAGACCTCAGGGCTTGCGCCGATGTGGGCGTTCTCGCCGATCACGCAGTCTTCTCCGACGATCGCGTATTCGACAACGGCGCCCTTTTTGATGACGGAGCCGGGCATGACGATGCTGTAGCGCACGACCGCGCCCTCCTCGATCGTCACGCCGCCGAAAATGACGGAGAAATCCACTCTGCCGTTGATGACGGAGCCCTCGGTGATCATCGCGTTCTCGATCTCTGCCGTCTCGCCGATGTACTGCGGGGGGCGGTTGTTGTGTCTGGAATAGATGCGCCAGTCCTTGTCGTAGAGGTCCAGCGGCATGGCGGGAGCAAGCAGGTCCATGTTGGCATCCCAGAGCGAATCGAGCGTTCCGACATCCTTCCAGTAGCCCTCAAAGGTGTAGGCGAAGAGCCGTTCACCGTTTGCGAGCATCGCGGGGATGATATCCTTGCCGAAGTCCTTGGAGCCGGTGTTCGCCTGCTCGTTCTCGATCAGGTACTTCCTGAGCTTTGACCATGTGAAGACATAGATGCCCATGGAGGCGAGCGTCGATTTCGGCTCGGCGGGCTTCTCCTCAAAGTCTCTGACGCGCATTTCCTCGTCGCAGATCATGATGCCCATTCTCGTTGCCTCGGAGCGCGGGACATCGATCACGGCGATCGTGAGATCCGCCTTCATCTTCTTGTGGTAATCGACCATCTTGGCGTAATCCATCTTGTAGATGTGGTCGCCGCCCAGCACCACGACATATTCCGGATCGTAGCGCTCGATGAAGCTGATGTTCTGATAGATCGCGTTTGCGGTGCCCTCATACCACGAGGCGCCGGAGTTGCTCTCGTAGGGCGGCAGAACATGGACGCCGCCGTTCATCTTGTCAAGATCCCACGGCTGGCCGTTCCCGATGTAGTCATTCAGCACGAGCGGCTGATACTGCGTCAGCACGCCGACCGTGTCGATGCCGGAATTCGTGCAGTTGGAGAGCGGAAAGTCGATCAGGCGGTATTTTCCGCCGAACGGCACCGCGGGCTTTGCCATGTCCTTGGTCAGCGCGTACAGTCTGCTGCCCTGACCGCCCGCCAGCAGCATGGCAACTACTTCTTTTTTGATATACATTCAAAAACGCCTCCTTGCGATGTTGCTTATTTCGTTTCTGCTTTTTTCGTTCTGCCGCGCTTCGGCTTTTCGGCCGCGGCGGGTTTGTCCGCAGTCTTTTTGGTGCGTGTCTTCTTCGGCTTTTCCTCGATCGCCGGCATTTCAGGCTTCACGGCGGTGTCTGCCGCCGCCTGTTTTTTTGCCGGTGCCTTCCCGGTTTTTTCCGCGGATGCCGGCGCCTTTTTCGCGCGCGGCTTCTTCGGCTTTTCCGCTGCGGCAGGCTCCGTTTCCTTGCGGGCGTTCTTCTTTTTCAGCCGGTAATACTGCACGGAAAGCGGCGGGAGCGTCAGCACGACGGACTGCTCAAAGCCGTGCATCCCGTATTCCTCCGCCCGGACCGATTTCGGCGCGGTTCCGCTGCCGCCGTATTCCTTCGCGTCGGAATCGAACACAAGCTGATAAGTGCCGGTGAACGGGATGCCGATGCGGTAATTCTCACGCCGGACAGGAACGAAATTGCACACGGCGACGATCTCCTCGCCGTCGTCGCTGATGCGGCGGAACGCGATCACGCTCTGCCGGTAATCGTCGTTGGAGATCCAGCTGAAGCCCTTCCAGGAATCGTCATTCTCCCAGAGCGGCGGGTTTTCGAGATAGAACCGGTTGAGCGCCTGCGAGAAGGTCAGCAGTTCACGGTGAATCGGGTAATCGAGCATGAACCACTCAAGCTGCGACTTGTAGTCCCACTCCCTGCGCTGCCCGAACTCCTGCCCCATGAAGAGCAGCTTCTTTCCGGGATGCGCGAACATATAGCATAGGAAAGCACGGTAGGAGGCGAATTTGTCGCCGTCCAGCCCCGGCATTTTCTCGATCATCGAGCACTTGCCGTGTACGATCTCATCGTGCGAGATCGGCAGGACATAGTTTTCGGAGAAGCAGTAGAAGAACGAGAAGGTCAGCTTGTCGTGGTTGAACGCGCGGTAGAGCGGATCCATCGACATATACGACAGCATATCGTTCATCCAGCCCATGTTCCATTTGAAGTTGAAGCCGAGACCGCCGATATCGGTCGGCTTTGTGACGAGCGGCCACGCGGTGGATTCCTCCGCGATCATCAGCACATCGGGGTGCCGCGCAAAGACGGCTTCGTTGAGCTGCTTCAGGAACGCGACTGCTTCGAGATTCTCTCTGCCGCCGTTGGCGTTCGGGCGCCATTCGCCCTCGCGCCGGTCGTAGTCAAGATAGAGCATTGACGCGACCGCGTCCACGCGCAGGCCGTCGATGTGATATTCGTCGAGCCAGAAGCACGCCGAGGAAATCAGGAAGGAGCAGACCTCCGGGCGGCCGTAGTCAAAGACTCTGGTGCCCCAGCCCTTGTGCTCCTGCTTGAGCGGATCGGTGTATTCGTAGAGGCAGGCGCCGTCAAATTCATAGAGTCCCTGCTCATCCTTCGGAAAATGCGCCGGCACCCAGTCCAGAATGACGCCGATGCCCGCCTGATGGAACAGGTCGATCATCTTCCGGAAGTCATCCGGCGTTCCGAAGCGGGAGGTCGGGGCAAAATAGCCCGTGACCTGATAGCCCCATGAGCCGTCGTAGGGATATTCCGTCAGCGGCATGAATTCGATATGCGTATACGAAAGCGACTGCATATACGGAATGATGCGCTTTGCGAATTCGACATAATTGAGCGGGTTGCCGTCCTCATAGGTCTGCCACGAGGCAAAATGCACCTCATAGATGTTGACCGGGCTCTTGTAGATGTTCTGCGCGGCCTTCTTTTTCGCCCACGCGGCATCCTTCCAGCGGTAGGATGAGGTGTAGAGCTTGGTCGCGTTCTGCGGCGCGGTCTCAAAATGCAGCCCGAAGGGATCGTTCTTGAGCAGAATCCTGCCGGACTGCGTCAGGATGCTGTATTTGTAGATCGTGAACTGCGGCAGCGCGGGGAGCATCAGCTCCCATACGCCGTCCGCGATCTTTTTCATCGGATCCGCGTGATGGTTCCAGCTGTTGAAGTCACCGACGACCGACACATTGACGGCATTCGGCGCCCAGACACGGAAAACGGTATATTCCTCACCGCCTGCACGGACGGGATGCGCACCGAAAAAGCGCTGTGCGTCATAATTCCTGCCCTGATAAAAGAGGTGCAGCGGGAAATCGTTCTGATTCTGCTGATCTGTCATATTCATGCCTTCACTCCCGTCCGGCACTTCCCCGCATGCCGGACTATCCTTTCTTTCAGTATTCTTCCGCAATTCTGTATTATTCTGAAACGCACCGAAAGTACGCCGTATATACATTTTACCATAATTCTCAAAAATTATCAAGCGTTTCTTGTGCAATCCCTCAAAATTCAGTATATCGCCTAGATTTGCCCCCGTGATTTGTGCAATTTGTCAACTGCAAAGCGCAGAGCGGGAAGATCTGAAGCAGTTTTTGAACATATCTGCGGGAACGGCTTCGCGGAACGCGGAGTTTTTTCATGGCGGGACGGCCGGAGCGCCGCCGATCCGGAAAAAGGAGCAAGAAAAGCGTATCTGCGGAAAAAAAGCATCCGCCGGCCCGCAGATACATTTTATATAGAGTTTGCATATAATCCATTGACATAAAGCGCTGATTATGGTAAAATATAATTGTAGAAGTATACCCCAATGAGGGTAGACGGTGACAATGAAGGAGGGCAAACTTATGAAACTATGGAAGAAACTGACGGCGGCCGTGCTGATGAGCGCGGCGATCCTGGGCGCGGGCGTGACCGCAAAGCCCCTGTTCCCTGCGCTGACCTGCGCGGAGATCACCGCACAGGCAGTGGATGAAACAGTGACGGTCGGAGACCTGACCTTTACGAAAAATGGCACCTACGCGGTCGTGACAAGCTGTGATAAAGCAGCTGCAACTGTCATAATCCCCGCAAAGGTGGACGGGCTGCCTGTGACCAGCATCGGCAATTCTGCGTTTTCCAACTGCACCGGCCTGACAAGCATTACGATTCCGGACGGCGTAACAAGCATCGGCAAGCTGGCGTTTTCCAGCTGCACCAAACTGACAAGCATCACAGTTCCGGACAGCGTGACCTGCATCAGTGAGTTGGCGTTTTCCAGCTGCACCGGTCTGGGGAGCGTCAAGCTTGGGAAAAGTGTGAAAAGCATCGATAAGGGGACATTTAAAAATTGCACTCGTCTGAGAAGCATCATAATTCCAGAAAGCGTGACAAGTATCGGCATCGAGGCG
>JAGDBX010000097.1 GCA_018110935.1 Oscillospiraceae bacterium | reverse complement strand
CTCCGCCCCAAACCCCGCTCAAGGGACGGTGTCCCTTGAGAATCCCGTTATGAGGACAAGAAAGCCCCCGCCTGACGGCGGGGGCATCTGTTTGTCTGAAATCCTTATTTGCAGGACGCTTCCATCATCGGTCTTTCTGTCACAATCAGGAACGAGATCGTTGCGGTATTTCCGCCGTTGATCGGTCCGCTGTAGCTGAACGACAGATCTTTGCCAGTCGTGCTGTTCAGCGAAGCACCGCCGGAAACACAGACCGCCTTCACGGCACCGACGCTGAGACGGAGCGTAAATGTGCGTGCTTCATTGAAGCGCACGCTGCTCACATTGCTGATCTGAACAGTCACACGCTGCTGATAGCCGTTCGTAATACGCTTCATGTCGCTGATCTTCACCGACTGCACTGACAGAGTCGCCTTCGGCGCTTCGGTGATCTTCGTCGTGGTCTGCGTCGTTGTGACGGTCGTCTTCGAACCCGAAGAGGCCGATGTCACACGCGGAGACGAAGCCGTTGTACGCGTCGTCGAAGCGGTTGTCCTTGTCGTCTGCGCCGTTGTGCGTGTCGTCTGGCTCGTGATGACCTTTACGCCGGAACTGCCGCGCTGTGACGCGGTCGTTGTGGCGGGCTTTTCACGCTGCTGCTCCGAGGAGCGCGAGGTTTCCGCGCTGCTGCTCGAAGAACTGCCTGTCGTCTCCGTGCGGCGTGTAGACGATGACTCTGCGGATGTCCGCGGTGCGGGAAGCTGCTCTGCGGCAGACTGTTCCGTCGTCTTTGCTGCCGTAGTGACAGCGGGTGTGTCTTCAGATTCTGATTCGGCTCCCTTATCTTCCGAAACCGCTGCAGCCTCGGTCTTTTCTGCCTCGGTCTGCTCTTCGGTCGTGACCTGCACTTCTTCTGAAATCGTGGTCTCCGGTTCTTCCGCACGCAGGTTTCTGCCGTCAGACGAGAGCTTCACACCTGCAAAGACCGCGATACCGCCGACCAGCACCAATGCTGCGGCCGCCAATGCGTGCTTCCAGTGGCCGTCAATCCAACGCGGCGCAGTCCGCGGGGCTTTGACAAATCTTCTCTCCTCCAGAATTCTGCGCTGTTCCCTCAGGAACGCTTCTGTTGCACGGTCGAGGTTATCGATATCCGAAAAATCCTGACGCCTTCTGACCGTTCCGCTCATTCTGCTCACCTCATTTCAAATTTTCGGAGCTTTCTGCGACTGTTGCGGATTCTAATCAATTCCCCCAAAACGCTTTCTTTCATATCTGTCTATATTATATCACACTGCTGCATTTTTGTCAACTATTCTGAATCATGTAAAAAATAATCGTTTGATTTGCACAAAAACAAGGCTTAATTTTCGTGAAACCGCCAAGAACGGAACCACTTTTCAGCCTCACACGCCGTTTTCTGACCGAAACGCACGCTCAATGCATCCGCCGCCGAGCACGATTTCGCCGTCATAGCACACAGCGGCCTGACCGGCGGTGACGGCGCGCTGCGGTTCATCAAACCGGAGAACGGCGGTATCCGCACCCGTAAAGTGAAGCCACGCGGGCTGTGCCTTGTGGCGGTACCGGATCTTTGCTGTGCAGCGGACCGGCTCCCCGGGCAGTTTGCCGCTGATCCAGTTCATGCCCGAAAGCTCCGCGGAATCAGTGAACAGATCATCATTCGTACCGATCACAACGCGGTTTTCCTCCGCGTCAATCCGCACGACATAGGCAGGTGCGCCGAGCGCAATGCCGAGACCGCGGCGCTGTCCGACCGTGTAATGCACGATGCCCTGATGCCGCCCGATGACATTCCCGTTCAGATCGGTAAAATCGCCCGGTACGGCTGTTTTTCCGCACACCTGCTCGATCACGCGCGCATAGTTGCCGTCGGGAACAAAGCAGATATCCTGCGAATCCTGTTTGTGCGCATTGACAAAGCCGTTTTCCTCCGCGATGCGCCGGACCTCCTGTTTCGTCATGCCGCCGAGCGGCAGCAGAACGCGGGAAAGCTGCGCCTGTGTCAGCATATAGAGCACATAGCTCTGATCCTTTGCACTGTCCAGCCCGCGCAGAAGCTGAAAGCCGTCTGCGGTCTCCCGGACGCGCGCGTAATGTCCGGTCACGATCTTTTCGCAGCCGAGCGCATCGGCACGGTCGAGCAGCCGGGAGAATTTGAACCGGCGGTTGCATTCGATGCAGGGATTCGGTGTTCTGCCGCAGAGATAGCTCTGCACAAAGCTGCCGATGACTTCCTCACGGAAACTGCCGCGGAAGTCAAAGACATGATGCGGCATATTGAGGCGTTCGGCGATCTGCCGCGCGTCTTCCGCGTCCTTTCCGGCGCAGTCGTTCAGCTGCATGGTACATCCGACACATTCATAGCCTTCCGCTGCTGTCAGGAGCGCGGCCGCGCTGGAATCGACACCGCCGCTCATTGCGATCAAAGCCCGCATACCGCACCTCCGTTCCGTAAAATCATCCGGGCACCCGGCTATTATAGCACAGGGCGGTGTGTTTGTCAAGAGCAGAGAATCAGAATACGCGCGAAGAGAGAAGTGATAGGTTTCCCCAAACAGCCGTCAGGAAAGTTAGGAGGTAGGAGTATTTCAAAACGCCTGCGGCAATGGAACATAGGGTGAGGGGAATCAGGAAAAGAGAGCGCGAGAGAAAAAACTAAAGGGGGAGAGGGGCTCGCAGCGAAGCGGAGCCGCCCCTCTCCCTCTTTGGGTTTGTCTCTCGCATTCGCGCCCCGCGCCCAGTGTAAATCCCTGTCGGACACAGGATTAAAAGCGAGAAACCGCAACGCAATCAGACCGGATTCTTCATAACCCGCGGAATCGAGTGGATGAAACAGAAAGAAACCGGCGGCGCAGCCGCCGGTTTCCACTCACCTTCCATTCGCGCCCCGCGCCCAGCTAAATTCTCTGACGGACACAGGATAAATACAAGAAACCGAAGCGCAAGCAAACCGTTTTCATAAGCCGCCATGCTCCATTAT
>JAGDBX010000096.1 GCA_018110935.1 Oscillospiraceae bacterium | reverse complement strand
TGTGTGCTTTATCGTCAGTCCCTATTATGCGGCGTTTTTTGGGCGTTGTGTGATATTGTTGGTTTTGCGTGCTTTATCGTCAGTCCCTATTATGCGCCGGCTGGGCGCCGGGGGCGCGTTCGGGGGGAACACCCAACAGGGAGAAGGGCGCTCGGCGGGGAGCCCCCGCTGGCAAACACGCAGCCCCTCTCCCTGACGGGTTTTCCTGCCACAGAGGCTCTCTGCCCCGAGCCCCCTTTTCCTCCTTACCCTCACCCCTTGCTTGTATCCGTCAGACCTATTTCTTCCGGCTGATTGTTTGAAATGGTGGCTTTTTTCACAGAAAATAACGCGAGTCGGGCGCTTCGCCACAAGTAAACTGTGAACGCGAAAATGCCAGCGCGGGCTCCGCGCCGCGAGGCGGGAACTTTGCAACAAGTAAACTGTGAACGCGAAAATGCCCGCGGGGGCGCCCCGCCGCCGCCGCTGCGGGGCGGAAAAATCGAAGCAGGCAGTCCGGGGACTGCCTGCTTTTTTGCTGATTTCGCTTATGCAGCTGCCTTGAACGTGACGTCCCAGCCGCCCGCAATGTAGCGGCGCAGCATCACAGCATCCTTCAAGTTCACTGTGCTGTCGCCGTTGACATCTGCGAGGTTCAGGTCGATCTCAGTGTCCCAGCCCTCTGCGATGTACCGGCGGATCACAACAGCGTCCTTCAGGTTGACAGCGCCGTCGCGGTTTGCGTCGCCCAGCGCAAAGCGGAGATCGCTGACTGCAACAGTTCCTGCTGCTGCCGCGGTGCCTGCATAGCTGACTGCACCCGCTGTCACGGAAACGCTCTTCAGTGTGTCGGTGAACGAACCGTTCAGAATAAAGGTATCTGCGTAAATATCGCCCTCATTCAGGAGCTTCGGCGATACCGTAAATGTCCCGTCAAAGCCTTCCAGTGTGAGAACCGATGCTGTCACGGTGGAAATATCCATGAACTTGGAGAACTGCACCTTCAGACCGTCATTCGTCAATTCTGCGGCGACCAGTTCAGGTGTTGCCTTGCTGGTGATGAAGAGGTTGACGTCTGTTCTGATCGGCGGAATATCCAGCCACTCGGATTCCACAGTGTCATAGCCTTCCATCTCGCAGACGACCTTCCACTTGCCCTCCGGAACGTCCCAGAGATACTGGCCGAATTCGTCTGTCAGAAGCGGGTTCTTCTGATCGTAATCCTCCGCATTCCACTTGACCGGATTGCCTTCCTTGTCCTGATAGTAGATCGTGACGGTCGCGCCCTCCACGGTGTTGCCTGCGACTGCCTCGCAGATGATGCCGCTCGGGTCGATGATGAAGCGGATATGACCGCTGCCGAAGAAGTGCTTGCCGCTCTTGATCCAGTCGATCAGCGCGTCGTCCGCGTAGTCAAGCAGCATATTGATGCCGGCCTTGATCAGCGTGGAGAACGGCGGGACAATACCCATTGAGGCGAGAACCAGATCTGTGCCGCCGAAGGTGTTGAAGCACTTTGCGGCAAACAGAACCGATGCCAGAACCGTGTATTCGGTGTCGCCGTTTGCAAGCTGCACCTGACCCGCAAAGGTCAGCACATCGCTGCCGAACGAAAGGCCGGTCGCGATATTGCTGTAGCCGGAACCGAACATCAGCTCCAGACCCTGGCTTGCCGATTCGGTGATAAACTCATTCGTGAACTTGACAACCGGGTTGTCTGCGGCATCGCCCTCGATGAGCTCCAGGAGCGAAGCGCCCGACCAGATGTCGCCGAGTGTGCCGACCGCGTCGCCGAGTTCCAGCAGCATGGTCGCGGAAGCATCCTCGTTGTTCGCTGTGCGGATGTAATATGTGGACTTTTGGCCGTTGTCCACGGTCTGGGTGTTGATCAGGGTGTAGCCGTATTTTGCCGGGTCCTTCGCGATCTGCTCCGCAGAAACAAAGCTGCCGTTTATATAAGCGCCGTCGCTGCTCTGATTGGAATAGACCCGGAAGCTCTCGGAAGCGGTGCCGTCGGAGACATTGATGTTCGCGAGGACGGAATCCTTTGTCTCGCTGACGATCTCAACAGTGCTGTTTTCCTTGAAGCCCTCCGGTACCTTTGCGAATGTCTGATCCTGGTTGTAATCGTAGCTGCTGTCGAGAACGGTCATTGTCTTCTCAATGATGCTGATATTGAGTGTGCCCGGAACATAGGAGTGATTGGAGGGATCAAAATAGCCCTTTGCAATCCATGTGCCGGTTTCTGCGTTGTAGAATGCCTCGATGTACTTTTCCTTGTCGCCCTTGGTGCTTGTCACAAACATTCTGTCGATCTTTTCGTTATTGGTCGCAGTGATCTCATAGGAGGTCGGATACGACGGATTGAAGGAAACGACCGGCGATACGCCACGGATCAGCACATCGGTGATATCCAGCGTTGCGTGCTGGTTATAGCCGAAGATGACCTGCTTGACGACCGGCTTTTCAAACGCATAGACGGTCTTGGCGGTCTCGCTGACCTCGTCACCGACCTTTGCGTAGATCTCGTAGGTGTCGCCGTTCTTGCCTGCCGGCAGAACAACCGCGCCCTGATACTTGCCGGTATAGGAATTTGCGGTCAGCGTGCCTGCGAGGCTGTTGTTGACATAAACCGAAACGGTCTCGCCCTTCTGCGCAATGCCGTAGACATTGGCGGTCAGCTCGTTGACGGTTTCCGGAACTGCAAGCGTCAGCTTCGGGCATTCCACCTCCAGCGAACCGATGGACTGAACCCAGTCGGAGTTGTTGTAATAGAACTTCGCGGATGCGGAAACGGTATTGTTGCCGAGCTGCGTGATGCGGGCGGAGTACCGCATCTCGCCTTCATCCGCGCTGACAGGGATTCTGCCGTTCTGGATTTTCTCTGCGTCGATCTCGATGTTCTTGCTCTGCACGGAATCGACGAGCAGCGTCAGGGATTCCGGAATGCTGAGGTTGATGGACATATTGCTGACGTTTCCGGCAAGGGAGGGCATCAGCTTGTATTTCAGCGTGTAGTTCACGATGCCGTTGACGCTTGCCTGATCGGAGTTGGCCGTCAGGGAGGTGTGGTTGAGGTCAAACACCGTCAGTCTGGAATCCTCCAGCTTCGGGCAGTTTGAGAAGGAATTTGAATAGAACAGGAATGTCGATCTGTCCGAAACGATGGAGGAGAGGTTCGTGCAGTTTGCGAATGCGTAGTTGTAGATCGTTTCACAGGTTTCGGGGATATAGACCGTTTTCAGCGATTCGCAGTTCTTCGCAAGATACGCAGGAACCGCTGCCGCGCCGTTCTGGATGTAGAGCGTCTCAACGGCGCTTCCCTGGAGGCAGCCGTAAGAGCTGTTCTGCGATGCTTCCTTAACGGTCTTCGGGATGGTCAGCTCTGTCAGGTTGGAACAGCCGCTGAACAGCCGGTAATCCAGGATCTCCACGTTTCTGAGGTCGATCTTGGAAAGGCTGGTGCAGTTTGCAAATGCCTCATAGTAGATATGGTTGACCTTTTCGCCGAGCTTGACATTTCTCAGACGCTTGCAGCCTGCGAACGCACCTGCACTGATAGATTCCACATTGTCCGGAATCACAATTTCCGTCAGCAGTGCGCAGCCTTCAAATGCATACGGTCTGATTTTCGTCAGGCTGTTCGGCAGTGTGACAGAGGAAATCGA
>JAGDBX010000095.1 GCA_018110935.1 Oscillospiraceae bacterium | reverse complement strand
TAACGGGATTCTCAAGGGACACCGTCCCTTGAGCGGGGTTTGGGGCAGCGCCCCATTATCAATCATCGCGGAGCGATACCATTTCATTTTTGCTCTGCACAGTACTGCTTCAGCGCGGCGCGAAGCGATTCATAGCGCAGGCGCTTTTCTTCTTTCGCAAAATGCATTTGCCGTGTCTGCACGGGATTGCCCGTGTAGCAGAGGATCTCATCGCCGAACTGCTCGCTTGTCAGGTCAAAGACACAGCTCCCGATGACATTGTAGCAGTGATAATTCCCGCCCGGGCGCAGAACGCCGTACACTTCACCGCCGAAGATATCCTGCGCGAGAAACGCCGTGATCGAGCACTGCCCGAGTGTCCTGTTCTCCGGTGACCAGCCCGCACGCAGCCGCGGTGCGCAGGTCTCCGCGCTCCAGAGCTCCGAAAGCGCGTCATAGAGCGCCTGCGGGGTTTTGATCCCCGGATATTCTTCGCTGACCGGCGGTACAAGCGCGGTCTCCCAGCCGTAAAACCGATAGGTCTTCATGGCTGAAGCTCCTTCACCCATCCGGCGAGCACCTCCGCGGGATCGTCCGGCGAAAAGAGCTTCGCGCCCGCGATCACCGTACTGTCATGCAGGCAGGGACGCAGCTTTTCAGCACTTTTGCCGATCCTGCTGCCGCCGGAGGTCGCGAACACGCCGACGTGCTTGCCGATGAAATCATGCCGCTTCAGGAATGACTGCATGACGATCGGCGCGCCGCCGTACCAGATCGGAAAGCCAATCAGAATCAGGTCATATTCGCTGATGTTCTCGATCTGTCCGGCGGCGGGTACTTCCTTTCCGCCGAATTTCTCGCGGTTGCAGCGTGAAAACGGGTTCTTCCAGTTCAGATCCGCACGGGTATAGGGCTGTTCCGGAACAACCGAGAAGATATCCGCGCCGACCGCCTCTGCCATGCGCTTCGCGACTTGCTCGGTGCGGTGCGCGTCAGATGCGGAAAAATAAATGATCAGGGTCTTGCACATACGGTTCAGCCTCCTTTTCAGAAATGAAACCGGGCGGCGTGCTTACGCTTCCTGCGCGGGAGCGGGCTGTGCCGGCTGTTTCAGATATTTGGAAGGATTCTTCTTCTTTTTCTCCTCGTACATCCTGTGATCGGCAATCGTGATCAGCTGGAAGATCGTGGTGCCCGGCTGCGGAACCGTGATGCACGCGCCGATGCTGATGCCGAGCTGATAAGGCCTGCCGGCGTTGCGGTTGCAGATCTCCAGCCCCTCCTGAATCCGGCTGCGGAGCTTCTCGGCCTCCTGCTCGGTATAATCCGCGGCGAAGATGAAGAACTCGTCGCCTCCGAAGCGGCAGGCGATCTCGCCGTGCAGGCAGGATTCCTGCAGAACCGACGCAATACTGCGGATCGCGTGGTCACCCGCCTTGTGGCCGAAGCTGTCATTGATCGCCTTCAGCCCGTCCATATCCGCGAACATGATCATGACCGTTCTGCCGTTTTCGATGCACTCATCGAACACCTTGCCCGCGCTGCGCTTGAAGCCGTTGCGGTTGAAAATGCCGGTCAGCGAATCAATCGCGTAGAGGCGGTCAAGCTCCTGCACGATCTCGTCAAGACAGAGCAGCTTGCGGAAGTTTTCCAGCGAATTGCTGATGTTGATGCTCCACGAATGGAACATGGTGCTCTCCATCGGAAAATCGGAATTGACGACCGCGAAGTAGCCGAGACAGCGCTCGCGGAAATGCAGCGGCACAAAGAAGAGGTTGCGCGTGTGATCGGATTCCGTGCGCAGACGCGGCAGGATCTCGTCCGCCGTGAAGCTCTCCGTGCCGTGGAAGGCGCGGTCATAGTAGGAGAGCGGCATGACGATGCGTCTGGAATATCCGCGGACGGTGTAGGAATCCACAGGCAGTTCGACGTTATAGCCGGTCTCGCGCTGGATCTGATGCAGATGCCAGTTGTCGTTCAGACAGAGTTAGACTTCCTCGCATTTCAGCTTCAGGATGTAGTTTTTCAGCGTGTCGAGGTACTCCGCAAAGCTGTCGCACTCGACCAGCGCACAGGACATCTGGTTGCAGAGCGAGATGTCATGCCTTGTGTTCTCGATGGTCTGATAATTCCGCTTTTTGAAGACGCGGACATCCTCCTTCTGCTTGACCTGACATCCGCAGCTCTCCGCGCAGATCGGAACGGCGTTGAGCTCCTGTACGCGAGGCAGCTCCTCACCGGCGGCGTGCCGGCAGATCAGCTCGCAGGCCAGTGCGCCGGACTGCATCAGCGGGCGCTCGACAGTCGTCAGCGCGGGAGAGAAATGGCGTGCGTTGTAGATGTTGTCAAAGCCGGAAACGATCACATCGTCCGGCACGCGGATGCCGTTAGCCTCCAGCGCCAGTACGGCGGAGATCGCCATCGTGTCATTGGCGCAGACGATCGCGTCGGGGAATTCCAGACCGGAGGAGAGAAACGCTTCCACGGCGCGTCTGCCGTCCTTGGCTCTGAAGCTGCCGTGGTAGATCCGTTCGGGCTCCAGCGGGATGCCGTGCTCCTCCAGCACGCGGCGGAACGCATCCAGACGCGCGGAGCTCTCGGTGTTGTCATCCGGTCCGGAAATGAAGTTCAGCCGCTTGGCACCGTGCTTTTTGATGAAATGCGTGGTGATCTGTTCCATGGCGGGCGCGTTCCGGACACCGATAAAATAGCAGTCTCCGAGCTCGCGGTCGATGCTGACGGCGGGGATCCCTGCCTTGCGGATGCGCTCCCAGAGCGATTCTGCAAGATCGGACGAGAAGGTGTTTGAGAGCAGAATGGCGCCGTCAAACAGCGAGAAATTCGGCAGTTCAAAAATGTTGTACTCACCCTGATCATACTTCGGGTTCGCAAGGATGCCGCCGAACGCGATGAAGTGCGCGGTATTGACATGGTGCTGCGCTGCGTAGCGGTGGATTCCGCTGAGAATGGACTGCTGGTATTCCTCGTCAATTCCGGATGCGATGACCGCAATCGTCAGATTCGTATTCGCCATATTATCACCTCAGACTGCCGCGTTATTTACGCAGATATTTGGATTTTGATTTCTTTTTCTTTTCTTCGTACATTTTCTGATCCGCTTCTTCTATGATGCGGAACACAGAGCTTTCCGGAACGGGCACCGCTAAATGCCAGCCGATGCTGACCGAGACCGTGTAGGGCAGTTGTTCCCGTTCATTGAAGCGGCACAGCGCCCCGCGGATCGTCTCCGCCATCGCAGCACATTCCGCTTCGCTCTTCCCGGCCGCGAAGATCAGAAATTCGTCTCCGCCGAAGCGCGTTCCGATCTCTCCGCTGCGGCAGGCGCAGCGCACGGCTTCACCGACCGCCCGCAGCGCGGTATCGCCCGCGTCATGGCCGTAATTGTCATTGATCTCCTTGAGACCGTCAAGATCCGCAAACATGACCATCACGGTCTGCTGGTCCCTGATTGCCTGCTGATAGGCGGCGGCTGTCTCCCGCGCAAAGCCTCTGCGGTTGTAGATGCCCGTCAGGGGATCCATGACATAAAGCTCCTCAAGCCGTTCGACGACCGCATTTGTGCTGCGTAACCGCCGGATATGCTCCAGCGCGTTGCCGAGCGTGATCATCCATGAGAAAACCGCCGGCGAACTGACCGTTTCCGCGTTCCCGCGCAGCACACAGTAGCCAAAGCTCCGGTTCCGGAAGTGCAGCGGGAAGAAAAAGGCCGTACTGTCGCTCATATCCGGCAGTTCGGGCGGGAGCGTCAGCGCGGAGGGGAAGTCCTCCGCCTCCAGAAAGCTGCCGTTTTCATAAGCGAGCGGCACAAGCATCCGCTCAGAGAATCCGTCTGTGCGGTACTGCTCCCGGATGCCCTCCGCGGCATCGGCGAGCATGGCCTCCGTGCCGCCCGTCCAGTCAGAATTGAGGCAGAGCAGAAAGCCCTCGCAGGGCATTTCCGGCACAAAGCTTTTCAGCGCCGTGATCAGCTGCGGGAGCGTTTCACACGCGCCGAACGCGCAGCTCATCCGGCTGTTCAGCCGCATATTCTCCGCATCCTGCACGGCATTGCGGATGCAGCGCCGGCGGATGACCTGTTCGGAATCGGCTGTCCGTTCGCTGCAGCCGCAGCTCTCAGACCAGACCGCGGCTGTCCCGCGGCGTACCGTCTGCGCTGTACCGGGCTGCACCTGGTGCTCCGCGAGCATCCTGCAGGCGATCGTGCCTGCCTCCTCCAGCCCGCGGTCCATGCTGCTCAGCTCCGGAGAAAAGTTTCTGCCTGCGGCGGTGTGGTCAAATCCGGTGACCAGCACATCGCCCGGCACAGAGATGCCGTTTGCGGCAAGCGCGTTCATCGCGGCGATCGCCATGACATCGTTCGCGCAGATGATCGCGTCAGGGAATTCCAGTGTTTCGGGCGCCCTTGCGGCTGCCGCGTCGTTCAGAAACTGCATGACGGCGGCGTTGCCGTCCGCGCTGAGAAAATTGCCCTCGCGCACGCGGCGCGGGTGCAGGCTGAGACCGCGCTCCGCGAGCACATCCTGTACGGCTCTGAGCCGTTCCGCGCTCTCGGGATTGTTCCGCGGGCCTCCGATATATGCAACGCGCCTGCAGCCGTGATACCCTGTGATATGTTCGGCAATTTCGCGCATCGCGGCGTAATTGTCGATCGTGACGGCTGCAGCGCTTTCCGTTTCCGCGTCCATGACCACGGCGGGTACGCCGGCGGCACGCACGGCGGAGAGCAGCTGTCTGCGCACTGCGGCGGAAGGGATCGTGTTGGTCAGAAGGATGATGCCGTCAAACTGTCCGGGCCGCAGAAGCCGGTGAATGTTGTATTCTCCCGCATCAAAGTCCGCGCCGGAAAGCACACCGCCCATGTCCGCAAACACAAAGAGCCGCACGGAATTCGCCGCGGCATAGCGCTCCGCGCCGCGGATGACCTGATTCTGGTACTCTTCATTGATTCCGGATGCTGCAACTGCGATTCTGATGGCGCTGTCTGGCATGATCATGTCCTCCTGCCGCCGCCGGACGGCCTGTGCTGAATATGTACCGGAACGGTACAGCTATACTAGTTTATTGTATCACAGTTCATACCTTTTGTCAAGTTTTCGCGTTTTCTGTTCGCTTTTTTCGTCAGATTCACGGGAAACAAAAAGCGGGCTTGTGCAAATCGCCGGAGAATCGCGAAAAACAGCATGCCGTTCCGTTCAGAACCGATGCGTCGGACGCACATTCCGACAGCAGTTTTCAGTACGCAGCTTTTGCCGTGAAAAATGAATAGTTCGTGAATTGGTGATAATATGACAGTGTTCAAACACGATTTCGCATTGAATTACTGGAATATTTGTGTTACAATATACTTGCGGTTGAAATTCTGTAAGAAGTTCACCGCAAAATCTGGTCAACGCAGCCGTTCCGGTTTTCGGCAGCCCCTCTTGCCGACGCCCTCTCACCCCGGAACCGCTGTCAAAAGCGAATGCCGGTACACATTTGCTTTTACTCTTCAATCACTGCTTCGGCAGTGATTTTTTTTGCGCTCCTGCAAAAAAAAGAACCGGCTGGAGAGCACCGGCCGGTTTCGGAAAAAAAGGGAGACCAATTCCTGATGCAGATGCCCAAAGGTTGGAAAGACATCTGCAGAGGATGGGCGGAATTAAAGCGCAGCCCTTGCTGCGATGCGGTAGATCTCGGCAATGTCCTCCGCGGACAGCGGCAGAAAGCCGCCGGTCCTGCCGCTGCCGATGCCGAAGCTTTCAACCAGCTTCGGGATATCGGACTCTTTGGCGCCGAGCTCCGCAAAATTGATCGGCATTCCGATGCTGTGCAGGAACTGCCGGAACCGGGCGATGCCTTCGCGCGCGGTCACTTCCGGATCGGCGAAATTCATTTCGCAGCCCCAGACGCGCACCGCCGCCTGCGCAAAGCGCATGACACCGTGCCGGTAAACAAACTCCATCCACGCGGGCATGATGACGGCAAGACCTGCGCCGTGTGCACAGTCATACAGGGCGGAAAGCTCATGCTCAATGCCGTGGCTGTTCCAGTCCTGATCTCTGCCGACACCGACAATGTTCGTATGTGCAACCGTGCCTGCCCACATGATGTTGGCACGGGCGTCATAGTTGTCCGGCTGTGCGATGACGCGCGGCGTTTCCGCGATCATCGTCTTCAGCACGGCCTCACAGAGACGGTCGGTAATGCCGACCTCTGTTGTATTCGTGAAATAGCGCTCAAAGACATGCGCCATGATATCCGTCGCGCCGCAGGCGGTCTGATACGCCGGAAGCGTGCAGGTCAGCGCGGGATCGAGCACCGAGAACCGCGGACGGATGAGATCGGAGCCGGCGCCGCGCTTCAGCCAGCCGTCCTCCTTTGTGATGACGGAGTCGCCGGAGCCTTCGCTGCCTGCTGCCGCGATCGTCAGCACAGTGCCGACAGGAAGCGCCGCGGCAGGAGCCGCCTTTCCGCAGTAGAAATCCCAGAAATCGCCCGCATAAGGCACGCCCATGGCAATTGCCTTTGAGGAGTCAATCACGGAGCCGCCGCCGACCGCGAGAATGAAGTCGATCCCCTCACGCCGCACAAGGTCGATACCCTCATAGACCAGCGTGTCACGCGGATTCGGCTTGACGCCGCCCAGTTCGGTGAAGGAAATGCCCTGCTCAGTGAGGGATGCCTTCACGGTATCGAGCAGGCCGCTCCGGATGACGGAGCCGCCGCCGTAATGCAGCAGCACCTTGCTGCCGCCGTGCTTTTTCACAAGCGCGCCTGTCTGACGCTCGGTATCTTTTCCGAACACGAATTCGGTCGGGCTGTAAAACTGAAAATTATTCATGAGAGAGTGCTCCTTTCAGCTGCTCCCAGCCTGTGATCACACGGTCGCACCACGCGTCAAACGCGGGATCCGGCACCTGCAGTTCAGGATGGGCAAGCATATGGCGGACCGCTGCGCGGATGCCCTGATCTGCGCGGACCTTTGCCGCGAAGCCGGGCACGGCAGCCTTGATCTTGCTGTTGTCGAACAGCACGGTGTTTGCCTTGTCTCCGATGAGACTGCCTTCCAGATCGTAAGTGCTGACGGCGGCGAGGAAATCAGAAGGGATGTGTACGGCGTGCAGCGGAACGCCGAGCGTATCCGCGATGCACTGATAGATCTGATTCCATGTCACACGCTCATCCGAGGTGATGTGATAGGCCTGTCCGATCGCGTGGATATTGCCGACAAGGCCGGCATACGCCGCGGCAAAGTCGCTGTTGTACGTGACCGTCCAGAGCGAAGTGCCGTCGCCGTGAATGATGACGGGCTTTCCGTTCATGATCCGGCGGATGACCGCCCAGCTGCCCTTCTCGCCGTGCACGCCCAGCGGGACCGAACGCTCGTCATAGGTCTGGCTCGGCCGGATGACCGTCACGGGGAACCCGTTTTCGCGGTACTGCCGCATCAGATATTCCTCACAGGCGATCTTGTCGCGGGAATACTGCCAGTACGGATTGGCCAGCGGGGTGCTCTCCGTGATCACAGCGTCGGAAAGCGGCTTCTGGTAGGCCGATGCCGAGCTGATGTAGATGTACTGGTTTGTGCGTCCGAAAAAGAGCCGCACATCGCGCATGACCTGCTCGGGACGGAAGCCGATGAACTCGCCGACCGCGTCAAACCGCAGATCGCCGAGCAGCTTTGCCGCCGACGCCTCATCGCTGATGTCGCCCTTCAGCACGGTGACGCCCTCGGGCAGTTCCGTGCCGCGGTTCCCGCGGTTCAGCAGAAAGACATCATGTCCGTCCGCCGCCAGACGGCGGGTGACCGCCATGCTGATCGTGCCGGTTCCGCCGATCAGCAGAATTCTGAGTGCCATCTCCGTCTCACTCCTTCCGCCGGAAACACAAAAAGGCCGCATCTGCCCGGAGATGCGTGCCCTCTCATTCACGCATCCCCGGCAGGCGGTATTCAGGTTCGGCAGCACACGCGTCACCCTCTCAAAAAACGCGGTGCCGCATAGGCATAGTCTTTCAGACAAACAGGGACAGGCTCCGGATTCAGGCGGAGCCTCTGCGGGGGCAGATCTGTCTGAACTGTCCTCATTATAGCACACGGACCGCAAAAAATAAATAGGATATGTTCGCATCTTTTTAACATATCCTATGTTTTTGTATGGGGGTTATCGTTCGTTTCTGCCCTTGCGCCGCCACTGCTGCGGGGAGAGTCCGATCTCTTTTTTGAACTGTCTTGAGAAGTGCACACTGTTCGAATAACCGCATGCATAGGCGATTTCTTCAACGCTCATAGACGGATTTGTCAGATATTGCTGTGCGGATTCCATGCGGCTCCGGATGACATCGCTCATGCAGGTGGCACCAAACGCTTTTTTATACAGCGAATGCAGATACGGCATGCTGATATTGAGCATGGCGGCCATTCCCTTGAGCGTCCAGCTCCGCTGCGGCTGCGCGTAGATCTGCCGGCGCAGGTCCAGCAGCTCGCGGTAATGCGGGATGCCGGCGGGATCAGTGCTGCGCTCTGCGAAGACCTCGGAGAGCATCGCACGGATCAGCAGTGCAGCAGTCGGTGCGTTCCCGCCGCGGTAATAGCAGTCCGCAAGAAGCTGAAAATACTGCGGAATATCCACATCGTCGCCGATCGTCAGCAGCGTATTGAAGCGTATGGCGATCTCGGCGTCCAGCGGCTCGGAGCAGTCAAACAGCATCCAGTCGTTGACATAATCGCCCCCGGCTGCGCCGTAATACAGCGGCGTGTTCCGGTCGTAGAGGATAAAGCTCCCCGGCTCGACGGTCTGCGCATTTTCCCCGATCCGGAAAAATGCCGGTGTCTTGACATACAGCATCAGATAGGCGTCATAGCCCTGCGGCTGATCAAGCAGAAAGCTCGAGTCATGCCGGCAGGAGCAGCCCATCCTCTGAATTTCATACATGAACCCATTCACCCTTTCACGCTTTCGCGTTTCTCTTTTATAATCTATTATATATATATCAGGTTTTATAGAAAAAGTCAAGAGGAAATGATAAATTTGGGTATCCGATGCGTGCTTTTTTGTTGTTTCTTGCAAAACAGCGCAAACGATATTAATAAGAAAACGGAGGGCAGAAACACGCTGCCCTGCGTTTTTCAGGCGGCATGAAAAATATCTGCAGCCCCCCTTGACAAACCGTCCGGAATCTGTTATAATAGACAGGCTGGTGTAAAGGTCAAAAGCATGACAGCAGAAAGGCAGGCCCCGAAAATGGCGAAAAATCTCGGCTTTGTGCTGCTGCTGGACTGCTACGGCAGCCTGCTCACCGACAAGCAGCGGCAGCTTCTCGAAGGCTATTACGACGAGGATCTCTCGCTCGCAGAGCTCGCCGAGCCGCTCGGCGTCTCCAGACAGGCGGTGCATGACAGCATCCGCCGCGGGGAACGGCAGCTCGAACATTTTGAAGAACAGCTGGGGCTCGCGGCAAGGCTCAGTGCCTGCCGGCAGCTCTTTGAGGAAATTGAAGCGAAAAGCGCGGCGCTGCCCGAACCGGCCGCCGGCGAGATCGCGGAAGCAGCCAGACGCGGCGTCAGAGCCGCGATGTCATAACAGGTTGAAGAAAGGAGCCGGCGTATGGCGTTTGAAGGATTGCAGGACAAGCTCGGCGCGGTATTCAAAAAGCTCAGGGCCCGCGGAAAGCTCACCGAAGCGGATGTAAAGGAAGCCATGCGCGAGGTGCGCCTCGCCCTGCTGGAGGCGGATGTCAGCTACAAGGTCGTCAAGGATTTTGTCAAGCGCGTTTCCGACCGTGCGGTCGGCGCGGATGTGCTCCAGAGCCTGACGCCCGCGCAGCAGGTCGTCAAGATCGTCAACGAAGAGCTGATCGCGCTGATGGGCGACGGGAACGCAAGGCTGAATTTTGCCGCAAAGCCCCCGACCGTCATCATGTTCTGCGGCCTGCAGGGTTCCGGCAAGACCACCCACGCGGCCAAGCTCGCGAAGATGCTCAAAAAGGAAGGGCATCACCCGCTGCTCGTCGCCTGCGATATCTACCGCCCTGCCGCGATCGATCAGCTGATCGTCGTCGGCGGAAGAGCCGATGTCAAGGTCTTTGAGCTCGGTCAGACCGATCCGGTCGAGATCGCCGCAAAGGGCGTGCGCTACGCAAAGGACAACAACCACGACGTCGTCATCCTCGATACCGCGGGACGGCTTCACATCGATGAAAAGCTCATGGACGAGCTGAAGAATATCAAGGCGGAGACGAATCCCGACGAGATCATGCTCGTTGTGGACGCGATGACCGGTCAGGATGCCGTCAATGTCGCACAGGCCTTTGACGAGGCACTCGGCATCACAGGCGTGCTGATGTCCAAGCTCGATTCCGACACCAGAGGCGGCGCGGCACTCTCCGTGCTCTCCGTCACCGGCAAGCCGATCAAATTCGTCGGCATGGGTGAAAAGCTCGACGATTTCGAGCAGTTCCACCCCGACCGTATGGCTTCGCGCATTCTCGGCATGGGCGATGTGCTCTCGCTGATCGAAAAGGCGGAGGAT
>JAGDBX010000094.1 GCA_018110935.1 Oscillospiraceae bacterium | reverse complement strand
TTGACTGGCAGTACGGCTGACGAGCATGATGAAGCATTCCGGCGTCAGATGCAGGATGCCGTGACGGCGCGTGTCCCGGGTTTTGATTATTCGCAGTTTACGTTTGAAACACACGGTATGACGTATCTGCATCCCCAAAACGATATAACCGTCATAAGCGGGTTTCAATACTATTTCTGGATTTATTATCAGGATTATCTGCTTGATCCAGCGCATTATGAGATGCACATCCGGCATTATCTTGACGGCACATTTGAAACGGACGCGGACTTTCTGACTGCGGATATGCAGGAAAAGCTTGCGAAGGCGATCGCCGTGCCGCGCATTGCGGAAGCGGATGCGGTCCGTGCCGCGCAGGCGTATGCAGCCGCGCTGCCGCTGCCCGATCTGCCGGACGTCCTTTATCAGCCCTCTGAACGGTTCGGAGAGAAACCGCAGCTTTTGGTTTATTCTCTGGAGGAGGAAAGGCTGGCCTACCTGATTCCCGATCCGCAGATCAACCGTTATGAGCTCGGCACAGGGATGAGCGCGATCCTCTGTGAGGTGGCAGCGAAAGTATATGTCGATGCCGTGACTGGAGAGGCTCTGGAAAACCGGTACATGGTTATAAAGTCTGCCTGTTGATGAAAAACAGAGTAAGCGTAAATCATCCGAAAAGAGAATTGAGAAAAAGGAGAGCCACAATGAAAGTTGTATGTTTCCACAAGAAAGGAGCGGCGTTATGAAAACGAAATCCGATCTGCGCAGACTGACAGCCGCGTTGCTGTCCTGCATACTCTGCTGCACCGGGATGGCGGTACCGGCTTTTTCGGTGGATGAAACAGAAGAACTCCCTGCACGCTTTGACTGGCGCGAGGAAGCACCGGAGATTCTGACACCGGTAAAAAAACAGGTCGGAGGCACCTGCTGGGCGCACGCAACGATCGGGTGTATCGAATCCAATCTTATCCTGAAAGGGCTTGCCGACAACAGCATTGACCTTTCAGAAGCACATCTGATCTGGTTTACCGAGGGACAGGGGGCTCCGACAGACCCGGATGATCCGCGCTACGGCAGCGGAAAAAATCTCGGCGTGCAAGCCTACAGCAACGGTGTTCATTGTCATCAGATTATTGCTTCGCTTGCAGCATGGCAGGGCGCAGTCAATGAGGATGATGTGCCGCCGCATTCCGAAAAGCCGGTACTGGATGAATCCCTGCGCTACAACTCAGCTGTACATTTGCAGAATGCCCGGTATTTTTATTATGTCAAAGCCAAGGATATGCCGCTTACAAAACAGATGGTGAAAGAAAACGGTCCGCTGTATTTGACTTTTTTCAATGATCATGACCACAAAATTTCAGAAAAGAGCGGTTACTACAATCCGGATTATTCCGATCAAAAGCTAACTGACGGTGAACTAGACGGCAGTTCGCATGCTGTCATGATCGTTGGCTGGGATGATCATTATCCAAAGGATTATTTCAATGACGAAGCCCCTGAAGACGGTGCATGGATTCTGCGGAACAGTGCGGGTAATTATAATAATTCAGATAACGGATATTTTTATATGAGTTATTTTGAGCCGTCCATTGCCTATATCGCGTCCTTTGACTGCGAATCTGCAACCAATTACGGCAGTAACCGCAGCTATCACGGAACAGATATCAAGTACAGCGGATCACCCGGAGGGAAGGGGTATTATACAGCTAATGTTTTTGAAGCGGAGAAAGATGAGAAAATAGCCGCAGCAGGTTATTTCAGACTCAGATCCAATTTGGGATCGCAGATGTATGAGATTTCCGTTTATATCCTGAATCCGGACGCATCCGATCCGCAGGACGGGAGCCTTGTATTCAGAAAAGAATGTACGGAAGAATTATCCGGATTCTATACTGTAAAATTTCCGGAGAGCATTTCGGTTGAAAAGGGGCAGAAATATTCCGTCGTTCTGAAAACACCGATCGGTTATGGAACCTATTTTGACGGGAACTGTTACAAAAAAGGCGTTTCCTACTACGCGTATTATACGGCAGACAGCACCGGAGATCAACAAAACTGGAAGGATTGCTACGAAAACGAACTTGGTGATGCGTGCCTTCATGTTTATACGGAATACGAAGGCGAAACGGAGCAGTTCATCCGCGGCGATCTGAACCGTGACGGCAAGGTGAATGCCGTTGATCTGACGCTGCTCAAACAGGTATTGCTCGGCAGTGTACGGACGGATATCGACCAGAAAGCAGCAGACTGGAACCGCGACGAGGCAATCAATGCAGAGGATGCAAAGAGATTGCTCGGCTTTTTGCTGGGAATTCCGGAACAGGGTGAATTAAAAATCAAACTGACCGGCAGTACAGCTGGCAAGCGGGACGAAGCATTCCGGCGTCAGATGCAGAATGCAGTACTGGAACGTGTCCCGGATTTTGATTTTTCGCAGTTCACATTTGAAACGAACGGCATGACATATCTGCATGATAAAAATGATGCAACAGAGGAAATCGGAAAGCAATTCTATTTCCGGATATACTATCAGGATATTCTCCTTGATCCGGAGCAGTATGAGCTGCACATTCAGCAGTATTACGACGGGCGATTTGAAACGAACGCAGACTTTCTGACTGCGGATATGCAGGAAAAGCTTACGGAGGCTGTTGCTGCGCCGCGCATTGCAGAAGCGGACGCGGTCAGCGCCGCGAGAGAATATGCGGCATCGCTTGATCTGCCGGATCTGCCGTCTGTACGCTATCAGCCGTCTGAACGGTTCGGGGAAAAAACGGCGCTTTTGGTTTATTCTCTGGCGGAAGGCCGGCTCGCCTATCGGGTTACCGATCCGCTGGGCAACTGTTATGAGCTCGGGACAGGGCAAAGCGCTGTGCTCTGCGCGGCCGCGGCGGATGTGTATGTCGATGCCGTGACCGGAGCGGTTCTGGAAAACCGGTTCATCACGACCAGATCTGTCAGTTGAAATACAATGATAAAGAAAATGCCGGTCTCAGACAAAACAGACTCCGAACCTGTTTTGTATCCCGAAACCGGCATTTGATATTATTCAGCGACTGATACCGCTCCGTCCGCCTGCGGAAAAACGGTTTCCTCCCAGATTACTTCTTTGCCGAACAATGCATTCACAGAAACGGTGGCTTCCTTTTCTGCCTGAATGATAAAAGCCTCAGAGATCAGTGCAGTTTCTTCCGGCTGCACCGGAGACATCAGACCGTTTCCCTTTTCGGGGTTTCCGACGGTCTGTCTGCACAGCTCCCCTTCCTGCTGAACGGAGATCCGGAAGTTTGTCAGGAAGCGTTTCTGCTCCTCCGCCTTGTTGGTATAGCTGAGGTTCACATACAGGACCGTATCCCCCGCGGGATTCGTTTTCACCTCATAGCTTTCCGCGGCAAACTCTGCCGCAGGCGGTTCCGGCAAATGAAGATCCGGAACGGAGATCTCCGGTATGCTGATCTCCGGTATGCTGATTTCCGGATGTCCCGCAGTGCCGCGCTGCTGCTCCGTTCGGTTTTCCTGATGGCGTGAGCGTGCGTCTTTCAGGTTATCGGCAACAGTCATAAAGACAGAGATCGCCGCAACGGCCACGACCACAGCAACGGTTGAAACAACCAGTGCGGACTTATTGACAGATTGCGTGCCGCGGTGCGTCCTGCCGGCTGCTCCTGGCTTTTCCGGAGAAAACCGCGGCACGATCGTCTGCGGGGCAGACTGTTTCATAGTGTTTCCGCATTCCGGACAGATTTTTGCTCTGCGCGGAACGGGCATACCGCAGTGCATACAGTATTGCATTTTCATGATCAGAAACTCCTTTTCCCTGTTTCCGTACGCTATATTATACCACACTCCGGCAAAAACAGCAAGCGGTAAACGCATTTCGGCGGAGCGGTTTCCGGAAAACCGGTACGTTGCCCGGTCTGCATCGCCGCGGCGTGATTCCATTTTCCGCAGACTGACGCCCTCAGAGTGATCTGAGGGCGCTGCTTTATATGCGGTTTAGGGGAAGATACAGAATATTCTGCACTTCCGTCAATTCTGTGCGCCGGCGAACCGGAGCCTTGAGACTGCGCCGCTGAGATGACAGATGCCGTACGCAAAAGCCGGCCGCAGATCACTCCCATTCGCAGATGAAGGCGGGTTTGTAGTCCGCAATGCCGTCGTATGTCGCATCCGCAAAATCATTCCACTCAAACCGGTCCGCAAAGATGAAGGTTGTCTTTCCGACAATTCCAAGGTAATTCTCACGGCCGTATCCCGTGTGCAGGAAATTGTTCGGATTTCCCCCGCCCCAGTTCTGATAAGAGAATTCTTCTCCGGTCACCCATTCCCATGTGCCTTCCGTATTCTCATCCGTTCCGCCAAGCCAGTAGAAATCAATTTTATGGTTGAATCCGATGATCTTTTCGATAAACCGCTCTTCTTCTTCCGAATTCACGGTCGCAAGATGCCCGCCGTGCATTTCACAGTATGCTTTTGCGACTGACCATTTCACAACGGTTTTGATGATCTCGTATTCGTGGCCGTTGAAGCGGTAGCGATTGGAGGAACCGACCATCGGACCGCAGAGGCTTCAGCTCAGGCGGAGAAAATCCCATCGCCCTGCGCTTTGCAAGCGTCAGGTCAACCGCGTTGATGCAGCCGTCTCCGTTGATGTCGAATGATTCCTCACCGGGCAGCAGCCCGAGCAGATACGCGCGGATCGCAAGAACATCCTCCATTTCGTCATCTGCTATCTCAGTTCCGGCTGCGTTGGCGATATCTGTCTGAATGTTCGCCGGGATCAGATTGCAGAACATCAGCATGGCCATGATCAGTGATATCCGCTTTCTCCGTTTCATATACGAATCCTCCCAGTCCCCAAAAACGTTTTTAGAACTAATAAATGTAAGTATTCTCAGTATACACGATATTTTTGATTTTGTCCATTTTTTCGTTTGGAAAACCATGCCGTTTTCACAACGGACGAACCGGCAGATCATTCCGTTGTCTTTCCATTCTCTGCCAGTTACCTCTGAGGGGATCAGACAGCCGCGCGGACTCAGATGAATCCGCGCGGCTGCTTTTCGTATGTATGACACAGAACATGAAGCGTTCGCTGTACGGCTCCTGTGATGATCATTTCCGGTACTTGTCCAGAATATCGCAGAAATCAAAGGTCGCGAAATAGTCTGCCGGCGTTTCGGCGCGGCGGATCATTCTGACCGTGCCGTCCTCACAGAGCAGCAGCTCCGCGGAACGCAGTCTGCCGTTGTAATTATAGCCCATGGAATAGCCGTGCGCGCCGGTATCGTGGATATAGAGCAGATCACCGATCTCCACAGGCGGCAGCATCCGGTCAACCGCGAATTTGTCGTTGTTTTCGCACAGACCGCCCGTCACATCGCATTGATAGGTGCAGGGTTCGTCCTCCCTGCCGAGCACCGTGATGTGATGATACGCGCCGTACATCGCCGGACGCATCAGATTCGCGGCGCAGGCATCGCAGCCGACATACTCCTTGTAAATATGCTTTTTGTGCAGCACGCGCGTGACCAGCGCGCCGTAAGGGGCGAGCATGAATCTGCCCATTTCCGTGAAGATCGCCGCGTCGCCGAGCCCCGCGGGGACCAGAATCTCCTCAAAGACCTGCCGGACGCCCTCGCCGATCGCCAGAATGTCATTCGGCGTCTGGTCGGGATGATACGCCACACCGACACCGCCGGACAGATTGATGAAGCGGATATCCGCGCCGGTCTCCTTTTTGAGATCGGCGGCAAGCTGAAACATCTGTCTCGCGAGCGTCGGATAGTATTCATTTGTGACAGTGTTCGACGCGAGAAACGCGTGAATGCCGAAATGCTTCGCGCCCTTCTGCATCAGCAGGCGGAAGCCCTCAAACATCTGCTCGCGGGTGAAGCCGTATTTCGCGTCCTGCGGCTTGTCCATGACAAAGGTCGAGATCCTGAAATCGCCGCCGGCGTTGAAGCGGCAGCAGATCGTTTCCGGAATGCCGGTCAGCTTTTCGAGATATTCGATATGCGTGATGTCGTCGAGGTTGATATAGGCGCCGAGCTGATATGCGAGCTTATAATCCTCCGCAGGCGTGACATTCGATGAGAACATGATATCGCTGCCGGAAAAGCCGCAGGCCTCCGAAAGCTGCAGCTCGGTCAGCGAGGAGCAGTCCGCGCCGCAGCCCTCCTCCCGCAGGATCCTGAGAATAAACGGGTTCGGCGTTGCCTTGACCGCGAAGTATTCGCGGAAGCCCTTGTTCCAGGCGAACGCCTTCCGGACAAGGCGGGCATTTTCGCGGATGCCGCGCTCATCGTAGATGTGAAACGGCGTCGGATACTGCGCAGCGATCTCCTCAGCCTGAGATTTTGTGATAAACGGTACTTTCTTCATTGTCAATTCTCCATTTTTCCTTACAAATTCTGTTCCGGTCAGAGCGCTGCCAGATACGCAGCCGCCTTGGTGACAGTCTCTCTCGTGCCGAAGGACGAGAACCGGAGCCATCCCTGACCGGCCGTGCCGAAGCCGACGCCCGGTGTTCCAGCGATGCCGTATGTATGCAGCAGCCTGTCAAAGAATTCCCATGAATCCGCGTGATCCGGACACTCCATCCAGACATACGGCGCGTTTTCGCCCCCGACGGAATGGATGCCGGCCTTTGTGAGCGCCGCCTTGATGATGCGGGCGTTCTCCATATAGTAATCAATGTCCCTGTGCACTGCGGTGAGTCCCTCATCCGTGAAGACCTTTGCCGCCGCACGCTGAATGATATACGATGTGCCGTTGTACTTGGTCGCCATGCGCCGGAACCACATATCGTGCAGCGAAGCGCCGTCAAAGCGCAGTGTTTTCGGAACGACCGTCCATCCGCAGCGCACGCCGGTGAAGCCGGCGGTTTTCGAGAGCGAATTGATCTCAATCGCACAGGTCTCCGCGCCTTCGATCTCAAAGATGCTGTGCGGAAGCGCCGGATCGCGGATATAGGCTTCATAGGCGGCGTCAAAGAGGATCAGTGCGCCGTTTTCCTTTGCATAGGCAACCCATTCACGGAGCTGTTCTTTGCTGTATACAGCGCCGGTCGGGTTGTTCGGCGAGCAGAGGTAGATGAGGTCTGCGCGCATGCTGCGATCTGGCATCGGCAGAAAGCCGTTTTCCTTGCTGCCCTCCGCGAAGATCACGCGGCGGCCCGCCATGATGCTGGTATCGTAATAGACCGGATAGACCGGATTGGGCAGCAAAACAGTGTTGTCCGCGTCAAAGAGGTCGCAGAGATTGCCGAGGTCGCATTTTGCGCCGTCGCTGATAAAGATGTCTTCTGCACCGACCTGAATCCCGCGCTTCTGATAATACGCGGAGATTGCATCACGGAGAAACGCCTCGCCCTGTTCCGCGCCGTATCCGTGAAAGGTCTCCGCGTGCGACATATCCTCTGCCGCCGCCTTCATCTCATCGGTGATGATGCCCGCGAGCGGGCGCGTGACATCGCCGATGCTGAGCTTTAAAAGCTCCCTGCCCGTCTGCTCTGCCTGAAACGCACGGATGCGCTTTGCGACCTCTGAGAACAGATAATTCTGTTCCAGCTCCAGTGCGTGATGATTGACTTTCATATTCTGCCTCCTCAGACTTCAATCTCGCCGGTGAAAATCAGCACAGCTTCGCCTGTCATAATGACCGCGTCTTCTGTGTAGCGGACGGTCAGATCGCCGCCGTTCAGATGCACGGTCACATCCGTGTCGGGCCGGCAGAAGCCGTTCTTCACCGCCGCCGCGACCGTCGCGCAGGCGCCCGTACCGCAGGCCATGGTCTCGCCGGAGCCGCGCTCCCAGACGCGCATCCGCAGCGTTCCGGAATCGATCACCTGCACGAATTCCGTGTTGACCTGCTCAGGGAATGCCGGATGATGTTCAAATTCCGGTCCGATCGCCTGAAGATCCAGATTTTCAGGGTTGTCACCGAAGATCACACAGTGCGGATTTCCCATCGAAACACAGGTCACGGTGTATTCTCTGCCAGAAACAGTCAGCGGCTTTGCGATCATTTCCTGTTCCTCAGATCTGACGGGAATCAGCTTCGTATCAAAAATCGCACTGCCCATATCGACTGACGCGCGTGTGACAACGCCGTTTTGTGTTGTGACAGTCACCTTCCGCAGGCCGCTTTTTGTTTCGATGACGATCTCCTTTTTCGGGCAGATGCCGTTGTCATAGAGGTATTTCGCGACACAGCGGATCGCGTTGCCGCACATATTCCCCTCACTGCCGTCCAGGTTGAACATCCGCATTCTGGCGTCGGCGGTTTCTGAGGATTCGATCAGCACAAGGCCGTCTCCGCCGATGCCGAAATGCCGGTCGGAGAGCTGCACCGAAAGCGATTCCGGCGCAGTGACGCGCTGTTCCATGCAGTTGACATAGATATAATCGTTTCCGCAGCCGTGCATTTTCACAAACGGGATCCTGCGCTTCGCGGTTCTCAGTTCATTCATATTCATCAGCTCCACATTCTGGTCACGGTAGCCGGTGTGCAGACAGTTTGCAACGGCCGCCGCGGTATCGGTACAGGTCAGGCACGGGATGCCGAGCTCCACGGCCTTTTTCCGGATCTTTGCGCCGTCGCGTGCCGCCATGCGCGCGTTCGCGTCGGTGGAAACGATGTACCGGATCGTGCCGTTCTCCATGAGCGTGAATGTCTCGCTGTCGCCCGCGTGCAGCTTGCTGAGCGTGTGCACCGAAAGCCCTGCGCGGGTGAGCGCCTGCGCCGTGCCGGCTGTCGCATAGAGCACAAAGCCGAGCTTTGCGAATTTCCGTGCGATCTCCACGATATCGGGCTTGTCCGCGTCGCAGACCGTCAGCAGAACGCCGTTTTTGTTCCTGCCGCTGTCCTCAAGGCGGTATCCCGCTGCACGCAGACCTTTGTAGAGCGCCTCGGTCAGCGTTTTGCCGATGCCGATGACCTCACCGGTCGATTTCATCTCCGGCCCGAGCTGTGATTCGCCGCCGATCTTCTCAAAGGAGAACACCGGCACCTTGACCGCGGTGTACGGCGGTGTTTTGTAGTAGCCCGTGCCGTATTCCATCGTGCTGAGCTTTTCGCCGAGGCAGACACGCATCGCGCAGTCGCAGAGCGGAAGGCCGGTCAGCTTGCTCATGAACGGTACGGTTCTCGACGCACGCGGGTTGACCTCGATCACATAGAGCGACTGCCCTTTGACGATATACTGCAGATTGATCAGTCCGACTGCGTGCAGGCCGAGACAGATCTTTTTCGTATCGGAGAGGATCTTCTTCCGCATATCGTCGTCAATATGGACCGGCGGGCAGATCGCGATGGAATCACCGGAATGGACGCCCGTGCGCTCGATATGCTCCATGATGCCGGGGATGAGGATGTCCTGCCCGTCGCAGATCGCGTCCACTTCGATCTCCGTGCCGCGGATATACTGGTCGATCAGCACGGGGTTGTCAATGCCGTCCGCGAGGATATTCTGCATAAACGCTGTCACATCGCTTTCCTCAAAGGCGATGTTCATGTTCTGGCCGCCGAGCACATAGGAGGGACGCACCAGAACCGGCAGGCCGAGCGTCCGGACGGCTTCACCCGCTTCACTGAGCGTGTTGACCGTGCAGCCGCGCGGGCGTTCGATCGAGAGTGATTCGAGCAGCGCGTCAAAGCGTTCGCGGTCTTCGGCGAGGTCGATGCTGTCCGCGCTCGCGCCGAGCAGCTGATAGCCCGCCTCCTCAACCGTGCGCGCCAGACGGATCGCGGTCTGTCCGCCGAATGCAGTCACGACGCCGACAGGCTTTTCAAGCGCCAGGATCGAGAGGACATCTTCCGGCGTCAGCGGCTCAAAATAGAGCCGGTCGGCGGTATCGAAATCGGTCGAGACGGTCTCGGGGTTGTTGTTGATCAGCACGACCTCATAGCCGGCCTTTTTCAGCACATGCACGCAGTGGACGGCGGAATAGTCAAATTCGATGCCCTGTCCGATGCGGATGGGGCCGCTGCCCAGCACCACGACTGTTTTCCGCGTTCTGCCGGCGATGAAATGTGCGGCTTCGTCCGCCTCCGGCAGCGCGCCGGGCTGATAAACGCCGTAGAAATAAGGCGTTTCCGCCGCGAATTCACCCGCACAGGTATCGACCATGCGGTAGACCGGACGGATGCGTGTTTCGGGCAGCGTCTGCCCGGAGATCGCGCGGATCGTGTCGTCAGGATAGCCCAGGCGCTTGGCCGTGCGGTACAAATCGTCCGTCAGCTGCACATTTTCAAGCGACGTTTCGCAGACAGTCAGGTGCAGGAGCTTGTGCAGGAACCAGCGGTCGATCTTTGAGGCATCGGCGATCTCATCGACCGTCATGCCGCGGCGCATCGCCTCCGCGATCGCAAACAGGCGGATGTCGTCCGCGTGGACAAGATGCTCCCGCAGCTCATCGTCCGGCACGGTGCGCATCTGCCGTACAAGCAGCGCGCTGTGCTTGACCTCCGCACCGCGGAGTGCCTTCAGCAGCGCGGACTCAAAGGTATCGGAAATCGCCATGACCTCACCGGTCGCCTTCATCTGCGTGCCGAGCCGGTGTGAGGAGCCGGCGAATTTCTCAAACGGGAACTTCGGCATCTTGACGGCGACATAATCGAGCGCAGGCTCAAAAGCCGCCGTGGTTTTGCCGGTGACCTTGTTCGCGATCTCGTAGAGCCGGTAGCCGACCGCGATCTTTGCCGCGACCTTCGCGATCGGGTAGCCGGTCGCCTTGGACGCGAGCGCCGAGGAACGCGAAACACGCGGGTTGACCTCGATCACGGCGTATTCAAACGAATCGGGATTCAGCGCGAACTGACAGTTGCAGCCGCCCTCGATCTTCAGCACCTCCGCGATATTGAGCGCGGCAGTGCGCAGCATCTGATATTCCTTGTCCGAGAGCGTGACGGCGGGCGCAATGACGATCGAATCGCCGGTGTGGATGCCGACCGGATCAAAGTTTTCCATCGAGCAGACGGTCAGCTTGTTTCCGTCCGCGTCGCGCACGATCTCAAATTCAATCTCCTTCCAGCCTGCGATGCAGCGTTCCACAAGGATCTGACGGATCGGGGAAAGACGCAGCCCCGCCTCCGCGATCCGTTCAAGCTCCGCGGGCGTTTCCGCGATGCCGCCGCCCGTTCCGCCGAGCGTGTACGCAGGACGGATGATGACCGGATAACCGATCTCCTCCGCGAGACGGCGCGCCGTTTCCATATCCTCCGCGATGCCGGACGGAATGCACGGCTGCCCGATCGAGTCCATCGTTTCCTTGAAGAGCTTGCGGTCCTCCGCACGGGCGATCGTTTCGGGATTTGCGCCGAGCAGACGGATGCCCTGTTCAGCAAGGAAGCCGCTCTCCGCAAGCTCCGCGCAGAGATTGAGACCGGTCTGCCCGCCGAGACCGGAGAGAATGCTGTCCGGTTTCTCCTTCAGGCAGATGCGCCTGATGACCTCGGCTTTGAGCGGCTCCATGTAGATCCTGTCCGCGATCTGTGCGTCGGTCATGATCGTCGCCGGATTGGAATTGACCAGCACGACCTCGATGCCGTCCTCCTTCAGGGCGCGGCAGGCCTGCGTGCCGGAATAGTCAAACTCCGCCGCCTGCCCGATGACGATCGGCCCCGAACCGATGACAAGCACCTTGTGAATATCTCTGTTCAGCGGCATTTCGACACCCCCATCTGCTGCACGAATTCATCAAACAGGAACGCCGTATCCTGCGGCCCGGCGCAGGCTTCGGGATGAAACTGCACTGAAACGGCCGGAAACTTCCGGTACCGAAGCCCCTCGCAGGTGTTGTCGTTGATGTTGACATAAAGCAGATCGGCTGTCTCGCGGCAGTGCGCACTCTGCGGATCATACTGCACCTGATAGCCGTGATTCTGTGTTGTGACCGCCATTTTCCGCGTTTCAAGATTCAGCACGGGCTGATTGGCGCCGCGGTGTCCGAATTTCAGCTTTGCCGTCGGGATGCCGTTTGCGAGCGCTAAAAGCTGATGCCCGAGGCAGATCGCCATGATCGGGATGCCGAGCGCCGTGATCTTCCGCAGCTCCGCGATGATCCCGGGATTGTCCGCGGGGTCGCCCGCGCCGTTTGACAGCATGATGCCGTCCGGCTTCAATGCCGCGATCTCCTCCGCTTTTGCAGACGCCGGCAGAACCGTGACGCGGCAGCCGCGCTTCACAAGCTCGCGGGCAATATTCGCCTTTGCGCCGTAATCCATCAGCGCCACACGGCGCACGGCACTTTCGCCGCCGAGCGTATACGGCGCCTCGCAGGTCGTGCTGTTCACGGCATCTGTCACGCGGTAGGCGCGGAGCTTCTCCGGATCCGCGTTGTCCGGGCTGTCACAGATCATGCCGTTCATCGTGCCGTGCTCGCGCAGCACTCTGGTCAGCGTCCGCGTATCCACTCCGGTCAGCGCCGGAATGTTCTGCTCCGCAAGCCATTCTGCAAGCTTCCCACTGCAGCGGAAATTCGACGGCGCATCGCACATCTCCGAGACGATGTATGCCGATAAAAACGGTCTGCGGGATTCAAAATCCTCCGGGATCACGCCGTAATTGCCGATCAGCGGGAAGGTCTGCACGACCGCCTGCCCGTAATAGCTCGGGTCAGTCAGCGTTTCCAGATATCCGTTCATGCCGGTCGCAAAGACAATCTCCGCGGTCACATTTCCGAGCGCGCCCATGCGCGTCCCGCGGAAGACCATGCCGTTTTCCAGCACCAGACAGCCGGTTCTTTCTTCCATTTCCATCCTTCTTTCCTATATACACCAAAGCACCGCCGGATTTTTGGCTCCGGCAGTGTTTCGGCTTTTGTTGTTATACGCTGTAAAGCAGGTCTGCGTAGGTCGGGAACGGCTGATACTCCTTTGCGGTCAGCGGCTCCAGCTGATCGGCGGCGGCACGCAGCTCGTTCATCGCCGGGATGATCGTATCGCGGCAGTAATAGGACGGATGCTCGTTGTCATAAAGTCCGATCATGACATTTTCAAGCGCGGCGGTCTTTGCAGCGATCTCATCCGTCAGGGCGCTGACTCTGCTGAGCAGTTCCGTTTCCGCGCTGCCCGAAACGCCAAGTTCCTTTTTCTTCAGGGCATATTCCGCGAGCGCTTCGCCGTAGCGGAAGCCTGCCGGAATGATCTGAGTACGCGCCATGTCGATCATCGTGTTCGCCTCGATCGCGATGAGCTTTGTGTAGTTCTCAAGGAGGATGTCCTTGCGCGAGACGACCTCGCTGTGATTGTAGACACCGAACTGCTTGAACAGCGCGACATTCTTTTCTGTCGCAAAGGCGTGCATCGCGTCTGCCGTTGTGCGGAGATTGAGCAGACCGCGGCGCTCTGCTTCGGCAACCCACTCGTCCGAATAGTTGTTGCCGTTGAAGATGATGCGACCGTGCTCCTTCAGCGTGTCCGCGAGGATCTGCTGTACGGTCATGCCGATGTTATCAGCCTTTTCCAGACGCTCGGCGAAATGGAAAAGCGACTCAGCGAAGATCGTGTTCAGCGCGATGTTCGTATCCGCGATCGAATTCTCCGAACCGAGCATACGGAACTCAAACTTGTTGCCGGTGAAGGCCATCGGGGAGGTACGGTTGCGGTCGCCGGAATCCTTCTTGAAATCAGGAAGCACATGGACGCCGGTCGCGAAGGTCTCGCGGTGAACGGTCTCGTCTCTGCCCTCTGCCGCGGCTTCAAGCTGGATCTGGAGATCGTTGCCGAGGTAGACCGAAACGATTGCAGGAGGCGCTTCGTTTGCGCCGAGGCGGTGATCGTTGCCGGCGGACGCGACCGACATTCTCAGCAGATCCTGATGCTCGTCAACTGCCGTGACGACAGCCGCGACCATCAGCAGGAAGAGCTGCTTGCGCTCAGGCGTTTTACCGGGCGCGAAGAGATTGATGCCGGTATCGGTCGAAAGTGACCAGTTGTTGTGCTTGCCGCTGCCGTTGACGCCGGCGAACGGCTTTTCGTGCAGCAGGCACATCAGGCCGTGCTTTTCGGCGACCTTCTTCATGATCTCCATCATCAGCTGATTGTGGTCGCAGGCAAGGTTCATCGTCGTGTAGACGGGCGCGAGCTCATGCTGTGCCGGAGCGACCTCGTTGTGCTCGGTCTTGGCGTAGATGCCCAGCTTCCAGAGCTCCTCGTTCAGGTCTTTCATGAAGGCCTGCACACGCGGCCGGATCACACCGAAATAGTGATCCTCCATCTCCTGCCCCTTGGGTGCCTT
>JAGDBX010000011.1 GCA_018110935.1 Oscillospiraceae bacterium | reverse complement strand
CGGCGACCTTGCCGCACAGCCGCATTTCAACGCGGTGAAGAAGATCGCGGAGGCTGAGCGTGCCGCCGTGTTCCCGATCTGTGCGCAGATCGAGTCGGAGATCGCCGGTATGAGCGAGGAGGATCAGGAGATGTTCCTTTCTGAGCTCGGGCTTGAGCAGTCCGGTCTCAACCGCATCATTCAGGCGAGCTATTCGCTGCTCGGGCTGATCTCATTCCTGACCGGCGGCTCGGATGAGTGCCGGGCATGGACGATCACAAGGGGAACAAAAGCGCCGCAGGCGGCGGGCAAGATCCATACCGATTTTGAAAAGGGCTTTATCCGCGCAGAGGTCATTTCCTACGAGGACTTCATGGCGTGCGGCGGCAGCATGGCTGCTGCCAAGGAGAAAGGCCTCGTGCGCATGGAGGGCAAGACCTACGAAGTGGCGGACGGCGATATCATCACCTTCCACTTCACATCCTGAACCATATACCGATCGGAAATAAGGGAGACGAAAGATAAAATGAAACGAAAGCTGTTCTGTGAAATATCGCCGCTGACATACGCGATTTCAGAACGGAAATGCATCCTTCTGCGGTCGGCGAAAAACCTGCTGACCGCAAGACATTTTGCCCATACAAAATCTGATGAGACGCTGCCGGTGCTGATCTGCAGGCACAATTCGCTGATCCGGCGGCGCCTCGGCAATGTCGATATGCGCCTGCAGGAGAACAAGGCGGTCAATCTGTCGCTTGCCGCGCCGCACCTTGACCATATCCTGATCCGTCCGGGCGAGACCTTTTCATTCTGGCATCTGGTCGGGAGCATCAGCGAGAAGAAGGGCTACAAAGAGGGGCTGACGATCGCGGCGGATCATCCCGCGTCGGGCATCGGCGGGGGAATGTGCCAGATGACGAATCTGATCCACTGGATGATCCTCCATTCGGATATGGAGATCACGGAGCATCATCACCACGACCGTTTTGATCTCTTTCCGGATTTCAAGCGGGCGATCCCGTTCGGAACAGGCACATCCATTCTCTATAATTACCTTGACTACCGCTTCAAGAACACAACGGATATGACCTATCAGCTGATCATTTATACCACGGACGAATATCTCTGCGGCGAGCTGAGAGCGGAGCGCCGCCAGCGATACAAATACCACATTATGGCGGAGAACACGTATTTTTCCCGCGAAAACGGCATTGTTTACCGCAACGGCGAGGTTTACCGGGACAAGGTGGACTGCGTGACGGGCGACCATATCGAGAAAAAACTGATCCGCGTCAATCACGCCAGAGTCTGCTATGACACAGCCGGTCTGGAGATCCGTGAAACGGAGTCGGACGGAGCATCAGCATCAGAAAGGAAGACATCATAATGGCCAGAAAACTGTTCTGCGAGCTCTGCCCGCTGACTTACGCGATCTCAGAGAAAAAATGTATTTTTGTCCGGTCACTGAAGGACCTGCGGAAGAAGGGGAGCTTTGCAAGGACAAAGTCCGAAAAAACGCTTGAGCACGTCGTTTATACGCATCAGTCCCTGATCCGGCGGCGCCTTGGAAATGTCGATATGCGCCTGCAGGAAAACAAGGCTGTCAATCTGTCGCTCGCCGCGCCGCATCTTGATCATATCCTGATCCGCCCGGGCGAGACCTTTTCGTTCTGGCATCTGGTCGGGAACACGACAAAGCGCAGAGGATACAAGGAAGGCCTGACCATTTCCTCGAACAAGCAGGCGCCGGGCATGGGCGGCGGCATGTGTCAGATGACGAATCTGATCCACTGGATGATCATTCATTCCGATCTGGACATTACGGAGCATCATCACCACGACCGCTTTGACCTCTTTCCTGATTTCAAGCGGAAGGTGCCGTTCGGAACGGGCACTTCGATCAATTACAACTACATGGACTACCGCTTCACGAACAACACGGACCGCACCTATCAGCTGATCATTTACACGACAGACGAATACCTCTGCGGGGAGCTCCGCTCGGACAGCCCGCAGCCGTATACCTATGATATTACTGCAGAGAACGAGTACTTTGTCCGCGAAGGGGAGGATGTCTTCCGCTGCGGTGAGGTATACCGCGAAAAGAAGGACGCTGAGACAGGCAAAGTTCTTGAGAAGAAGCTGATCCGGCGCAATCATGCGAAGGTCTGTTACGATACGGACGGACTGGAGATCCGCGAAAGCACACAGAACGCCTGAACGGAAAGGAGACCGCACAGGATGAAAAAGCTGGCTGCGGCAGCTGCCGCACTGACAGCCGCGGCGGGCAGCTGGGCTGTCATTGAAAACACGCTTCTGCTGAGAACTGCGGCGTACACGGTCGATATGCCGGGGCTGCCGCGGCTGGTGCAGATCTCTGACCTGCACCGACGGCATTTCGGCAGGGCGCAGCATGACCTGATCCGCACGGTCGCTGCCGCAAAGCCGGAGATCATTGTCATCACGGGCGATCTCATCTCCCGCAGCATGACGGATTTTTCCGGAACGTCAGATCTGCTCCGCCGCCTGCGCGCGCTGGCACCGGTGTATATGGTGTACGGCAATCACGAGCTTGACCTGCTGCCGGAAACAGAGGCGGAATACCGCGCGATGCTGCGGCGCGCCGGCGTGCGGCTGCTCGACAACGAAATGATCGCGCTGGACGGCATCACGCTCGCAGGGCTGACGCTGACGGTCTCTCATTACCGCGGCGGCGCGCCCTTCGGCTTCCGCGGCGCGGTCGGGTGTACGGCAGACGATCTGCACCGCATCTTTGGCGAATGTCCCGAAAACACGGTGCTGCTCGCGCATTCGCCGCTCTTTTTTGACGCCTATGCCGCATGGGGTGCGCGTCTGACGCTCTCGGGCCATATCCACGGCGGAATCGTCCGGCTGCCGGGCGTCGGCGGGCTGCTCTCGCCCGAGCGCAGATTTCTCCCGAAATGGGACAAGGGGCGGTTCATGATCGGAGCATCTGAAATGATCGTCAGCGGCGGGCTCGGCAAGCTGCGCTTTGGCAATCCGCCGGAGATCTGCGTGATTGAAAGCGGCGGAGCTGACCGGACAGCAGCGGAAAAAACGGAATAAAGCAGAAACGGAAGGAGGAGCGGTATGGGAAAGCAGATCATCACCGATCCGGAAACCGGAGAAAAGCACTGCCGCTGCTTCAAGCGCTGCGGGGGCTGCCAGCTCGATGAGCCCTACGCCGCACAGCTTACGCGCAAGCAGCAGAAGGCGGAGCGGATGCTCTCGGAGTTTGCGCCGGTGAGGCCGATCATCGCGATGAAAAACCCGTATCATTACCGCTGCAAGGTGCAGAATCTCTATGCCGCGGACGGCAGGGGACGCATCCTTTCCGGCATTTATCAGTCCAATTCGCGGCGCATGACCGCTGTGGATGACTGTATGCTCGAGGATATTCACGCCGCGCCGGTCGTTTCGACGCTGAAAAAGCTCATGCACGATCTGCGGATCCCGCCCTTTGATCTGCGCACCGGAACGGGCATTCTGCGGCATACGCTGATCCGCACCTCGCCCGCGACCGGCCAGATCATGCTGGTGCTGGTGACTTCGTCCGCGCTGCTGCCGGCGAAAAACCGCCTGATCGGCGCGCTCCGGAAGGCACATCCTGAGCTGACGACGATCGTGCAGAACATCTGCCCGGACGGCATCCCGCTGACGCTCGGCCCGCGGAGCATCACGCTTTTCGGCGACGGATATATTGAGGATCTCATCTGCGGCTGCCGTTTCCGCATTTCGCCGGCGTCGTTTTATCAGGTGAATCCGGAGCAGACCGAAAAGCTTTATGCCTGTGCGGTCGACGCGGCGGGCATCGCTGACCGCGATGTTGTGATCGACGCCTACTGCGGCACCGGTACGATCGGGATCCTCTGCGCAAAGCGCGGCGCGGATGCCGCGGGCGTGGAGCTGAACCGTGCGGCCTGCCGTGACGCCGCCGAAAACGCGCGGCTGAACGGCCTTACGAATATCCGGTTCTGCAACGATGACGCGGGACGCTTCATGCGGCGGATGGCGGCGGAAAAAGAGCACTGCGATGTGCTGATGATGGATCCGCCGCGGGCGGGCGCGAGCGCGGAATTTCTGCGCAGCGCTGCAAAGCTCCGTCCGGACAGGATCGTCTATGTCTCCTGCGGGATCGAAACGCTGCAACGCGACCTCGTGCAGCTCTGCAAAAGCGGCTACCGCGCGGAATTTGTGCAGCCGGTCGATATGTTCCCGCACACGACGGGCATTGAGAATGTCGTGCTGCTGAAAAGGAAAGCCGGCAGGCCGTGACCGGAGCGGTATACTATATAATATAGGGCAATATCAGCAGCCGGAAACCCGCATTCGGCTGCTGTTGTGCAGAATAGCCGAAAATCCGCTTTCTGATTTGTGAAAGTTCTCCGTCAGGAAAGCGGTGCAAATTTCAAAAAACGCTTGCAAAAATGTCTGAGGTATGATATACTTGAAAGGCTGATGCACAAGATATGCGATGAAACACGAGGTTGCGGCTGTGAGCCGGTAATTCGTGCGGAGCATGTCCGCTAGACGGGCGAAATGAGATACGGCACTGTGGTGTGAAAAAACGGCGAAACCGCCGCGATCCTGCCGAAGGAGGCAGCAAAGCCCCGCTTACAGGGCGCGCTGTCAGGAAGACAGGTTCCGGAAGGTCGTGCGTTCTTTTCCGTCGTCGCAGGGGATGCTCCCTGCGCAGTACTCATTCCTGATGAACCCCGATGCAGCTCATGCATTCGGGATTTTTTATGAAACGCATAAGAAACACGCGGGTGAGTGGTAAGCAGACACCGCGCGTGAGAAACAGGAAACACAGGATGTATTCATATCGATCCCCCGGCAAAATTCTGATGAGGAGGGTTATCAAGTGGCAGGCAGCGAAAGAGTGAGAATCAAGATCAAGGGTTATGAGCACGCGCTGGTCGATGCGGCGGCGGCAAAGATCGTCGAGACCGCAAAGCGCGGCGGCGCACAGAAGGTTTCGGGTCCGATCCCGCTCCCGACGGAGAAGGAGATCGTCACGATCCTGCGCGCAGTCCACAAGTACAAGGACAGCCGTGAGCAGTTTGAGCTCCGCACCCACAAGCGTCTGATCGATGTCATCCGTCCGACGCAGGCAACGATCGACAATCTCACAAAGCTCGAAGTTCCGGCGGGCGTGAGCCTCGATGTGGACATGACCTGATCCGGTCATCCCGCACGGAATGAGAAGAAGAAGGCGGCACTTCCCGAAAGCCGCCGGTCATGTTGGCGCAGACCGCGTCAACCAATAACCAAAGGAGGAATTACCCCATGAAGAAAGCCATTCTTGGCCGGAAGATCGGCATGACGCAGATCTTCGACGAAGCCGGAAAGGTCGTTCCGGTCACGGTCGTGGAAGCAGGCCCCTGCTTCGTCGTTCAGAAGAAGACCGTGGAAAATGACGGCTACAGCGCAATTCAGGTCGGCTTTGGCGCCGTGAAGGCGGACAAGCTCAACAAGCCGCTGAAGGGCCACTTTGACAAGGCAAACACCGGTGCGCTCCGCACGCTGCGTGAGTTCCGCCTTGAGGACTGCGACGCCTTCAATGTCGGCGACGCGATCCAGACTGATATCTTTGCCGCCGGCGACATCGTCGATGTGCAGGGTACCAGCAAGGGTAAGGGCTATGCAGGTCCGATCAAGCGCTACGGTCAGCACAGACTGAAGGAAACACACGGTACCGGCCCGGTCCACCGCCAGGCAGGTTCCATGGGCGCCTGCTCGTCCCCGTCCCGCATCTATAAGGGCAAGGGCCTCGCAGGCCACATGGGCGCAGTTACCGTCACCGTGCAGAATCTCACAGTCGTTTCTGTGGATGCCGAGAACCACCTCATCGCGATCCGCGGCGCAGTCCCGGGTCCGAAGGGCAGTATCGTCACCATTTCGAACAGCGTGAAAAAGGGTTAAGGAAGGAGGAAATCGACAATGGCAACAGTTCCGGTTTATGATATGAACGGCACAAAGGTTTCCGAAACCGAGCTCAACGACGCCGTGTTCGGCATTACTCCGAACGAGGCTGTCATGCACGCAGCTGTCGTCAACTATCTCGCAAACCAGCGTCAGGGCACACAGTCCACGCTGACTCGTACCGAAGTCTCCGGCGGCGGCAGAAAGCCGTACCGTCAGAAGGGCACCGGTCACGCACGCCAGGGCTCGACCAGAGCACCGCAGTGGTATCACGGCGGCATCGCGCTCGGCCCCAAGCCCAGAAGCTACCGCTTCCGCCTCAACAAGAAGGTTCGCCGTCTGGCACTGCTCTCCGCATTCTCCCAGAAGGTTCTGGACCAGAATCTGCTCGTCATCGACCAGCTCGCAGTTGAAGGCTTCAAGACCAAGACCATCGTCAAGATGCTTGACGGTCTCAAGGTCGAGGGCAAGGCACTGATCGTGACGCAGGAGGCTGACAAGCAGGTCTACAAGAGCGCCGCGAACATTCCGGGCGTCAAGACCGCAGCGGTCAACACCATCAATGTCTACGACATCCTCAATGCGGACGCACTGATCCTCAGCAAGGGTGCCGTCACCAGAATCGAGGAGGTGTACGCGAAATGAAAGCACCGCAGGATATCATTCTGAAGCCGGTCATCACCGAGCAGAGCACCGACCGTCTCAGCCAGGGCAAGTACACCTTCAAGGTCGCAAAGGACGCGAACAAGCTCGAGATTGCCGACGCAGTCGAGAAGCTCTTTAATGTCGAGGTCACAAAGGTCAACACGATCAATGTCCGCGGCCGCGCAAAGCGCGTCGGCAGATACCTCGGCAGAACTGCCTCCTGGAAGAAGGCAGTCGTTACCGTCAACCCGGAGCCGTCACCGGATGCTTCCGGAAAGAAGCGCAACGGCACCATCGAGTTCTTTGACGGTATGTTCTGATCTTTCCTGAGATCAGACGGGAAGGGCACCGCAGGACGATGACCCTTCAGGTTATGGGAGTCATGCTCCCGCGAATGAAGCATTGAAATTAAGGAGTGAATCAGATCAATGGCAATCAAGGCATATAAGCCGACCACTCCCGGCCGCCGCGGAATGACAGTTACCGATTATTCGGGTCTTTCCAAGAACGGTCCGGAGAAGTCTCTGTGCGTGACGCTCAAGAAGAAGTCCGGCAGAAACAATTACGGCAGAATCACCGTGCGCCATCACGGCGGCGGCGTGCGCCCGAAGTACAGAATCATCGACTTCAAGCGCAATAAGGACGGCATGAACGCGACCGTCCTCACCCTCGAGTACGATCCGAACCGCAGCGCTTTCATCGCGCTGGTGCAGTATGAGGACGGCGAAAAGCGCTACATCCTCGCACCGAACGGTCTGAATGTCGGCGATACCGTCCGCAGCGGCGAAGACGCAGACATCAAGCCGGGCAACGCGCTCCCGCTGACCGCGATCCCGGTCGGTACCTTCATCCACAACATCGAGCTCTATCCGGGCAAGGGCGGCCAGCTGGTCCGTTCCGCCGGCAACCAGGCTCAGCTGATGAGCAAGGAGGGTGCTTACGCGCTCGTCCGTCTCCCCAGCGGTGAGATGAGAAAGGTCCCGGTCATCGGCAAGGCGACGATCGGTCAGGTCTCCAATATCGACCACGAGAATGTCCACATCGGCAAGGCGGGCAGAACCCGTCACATGGGCATCCGTCCGACAGTCCGCGGTTCCGTTATGAACCCGAACGACCACCCGCACGGCGGCGGTGAGGGCAAGTCTCCGATCGGAAGACCGGGCCCTGTCACTCCGTGGGGCAAGCCTGCTCTCGGCTACAAGACGAGAAAGCATCACAAGCCTTCCGATAAGCTCATCGTGAAGCGCAGAAACGGTAAATAAGAAAGGAGGCTGACACAGCATGAGCAGAAGTGTGAAAAAGGGACCTTATGTTCTGGAGTCTCTCTACAAAAAGGTCGCTCAGATGAATGAGACCGGCGAAAAGAAGGTCGTCAAGACCTGGAGCCGCTCTTCCACCATTTTCCCGGAGTTTGTCGGCCACACCTTCGCGGT
>JAGDBX010000093.1 GCA_018110935.1 Oscillospiraceae bacterium | reverse complement strand
TTCAAGATAGTTCTTGTCCAGTGCGGAGAGCTCCTCCTCACCGATGACCGATGCCAGCGCGCGGGCGTCCTGCACCTGCGCGTAGGAAGCAAAGAGCTGGTTCGCGACCGCGGCATGATCGGCTCTGGTGTACCCCTCGCCGATGCCGTCCTTCATCAGACGGGACAGCGACGGCAGCACCGCGATCGGCGGATAGACGCCGCTCTGCTCAAGCCCTCTGTCCAGCACGATCTGGCCTTCTGTGATATAGCCGGTCAGGTCGGGGACCGGATGCGTAATGTCGTCATTCGGCATGGTCAGAATCGGCAGCTGCGTGACGCTTCCCTCAATGCCCTCGATGATGCCGGCACGCTCATAAAGCGACGCCAGATCGGAGTAGAGGTAGCCCGGGAATCCCTTTCTGCCGGGAATTTCACCCTTTGAGGACGAAAACTCGCGCAGCGCTTCTGCATAGGCTGTCATATCGGTCATGACAACGAGAATATGCATATGCTTCTCGTAGGCGAGATATTCTGCCGCGGTCAGCGCACAGCGCGGCGTGATGATACGCTCGACAATCGGATCGTTCGCGAGATTCAGGAACATCACGACATTCTGCAGCACGCCGCTTTCGGCAAAGCTCCTGCGGAAGAAATCCGCGACATCGTTCTGGATGCCCATTGCCGCAAACACGACCGCAAACTCAGCGCCGGTGTCCTGCGCGAGTTTTGCCTGCTGCACGATCTGCACAGCGAGCTTGTTGTGCGAAAGACCGGTGCCGGAAAAGATCGGCAGCTTCTGTCCGCGGATCAGCGTCATCAGACAGTCGATCGAGGAAATGCCGGTCTGGATAAAGTTTCTCGGATACTGGCGCGAAACGGGATTCAGCGGCTGGCCGTTGATATCGCCGTATTTCTCGGAAATAACCTCGCCGAGCCCGTCTGCCGGTCTGCCGGCGCCGGTGAACACTCTGCCGAGCAGATCCTCAGAGAGCGGGATCTCCATCGGTCTGCCGGTGAACTGCGTGCGCGTGTTCGTCAGCGAGAGCCCGTGTGTGCCCTCAAAAACCTGCAGGATCGCCTTGTCGCCCTCCAGCATCGCGACTCTGCCCGTGCGTTCGGTGCCGTCCGCGAGCATGATGCGCGCCATTTCGTCAAAGTGCGCGTTCTCCACATGATCCAGCACAACCAGCGAGCCGGTGATGCTGTGCAGCCCGAAATATTGGATGCTCAAAGCTCACAGCACCTCCTTCTTCTGTGTGCGCAGACCGTCCATCACAGCGTCGATCTGCTGCGTCAGGGTGCGGAAGCGCTCCGGCTGACGGTTCGGGATATCGTATTTGACCTTGATGATGAGTTCAAAGATGCCGATGGCGGTGATATCGGCCAGCGCGACGCCCTCCTGCATCAGCTCCTGTGCGCGGTGATAGACATGAAGAATGAGCTTCATCATCAGGAACTGCTTCTGCAGCGGGACATAGGTATCCTCCGCGTGATAGGCATTCTGCTGCAGGAAGCCGACGCGGATGATGCGCGCTGTCTCGATGACAAGCTTCTGATCCTCCGGCAGAACATCCGAGCCGATCAGGCGGACAATATCCATCAGCGTCTGCTCCTCCTTGAGGAGCGTGCTGATCTCATTGCGGTATTTGACAAATTTCGGATCGACCTGCTTTTCGTAATAAGCGGCAAGATCGTCCAGATATTCACTGTAACTGGATGTCCAGTTGATCGCGGGATAGTGGCGGGCATAGGCAAGCGACTTGTCCAGTCCCCAGAAGCAGCGGACAAAACGCCGCGTGTTCTGCGTGACCGGTTCGGAGAAATCGGAGCCCTGCGGAGAGACCGCGCCGATGACCGTCACACTGCCTTCTCTGCCCGAAAGCGTTTCGTAAGCGCCCGTGCGCTCGTAGAATTCGGAAAGGCGCGACGGCAGATAGGCCGGATAGCCCTCCTCTGCCGGCATTTCCTCCAGTCTGCCCGAGATCTCGCGGAGCGCCTCTGCCCAGCGAGAGGTCGAATCCGCCATGATCGCGATATGATAGCCCATGTCGCGGTAGTATTCCGCGAGCGTGATGCCGGTATAGATCGAAGCCTCACGCGCTGCGACAGGCATATTCGAGGTATTGGCGATCAGCACGGTACGCTCCATGAGGGATTTGCCCGTGCGCGGGTCCTTCAGTGCGGTGAATTCCTCGAGCACCTGCGTCATTTCGTTGCCGCGCTCACCGCAGCCGATATAGACAATGATATCCGCATCGCACCATTTTGCGATCTGGTGCTGCGTCATGGTTTTGCCGGTACCGAAACCGCCCGGAATCGCCGCCGTGCCGCCTCTTGCAATCGGGAACAGCGTATCAAGCACACGCTGACCGGTAATCATCGGGCGCGAAGGCGGAAGCCGCTTGGCGGCAGGTCTTGCGCGCCGGATCGGCCATTTCTGACAGAGCGTCAGCGAATGCACTCTGCCCGCAGCATCCTCAAGGCGGATGATTTCATCGTTGATACGGTATTTTCCGTCCTGTGCGGCATAGACAACCTTACCCGAGAGATTCGGCGGGACAAGGCAGAGATGCAGAATCGCAGCGGTCTCCGGACAGGATGCATAGGCTTCACCGCCCTGCATCATCGTGCCGACCCTGACCTTGACGGAGACATCGTATTCCTTTTCCGTATCGAGAATCGGCACGGCGAGACCGTCGCCGATAAACGCGCCGGAAGCCTCCTCCAACGCACGGAGCGGACGCTCAATGCCGTCGAAGATATTGGTCAGGATGCCGGGACCGAGCGTAACCGACATCGGCGCACCCGTCGGCTCGACCGGCTCGCCGGTTTGCAGACCCGAGGTGCTCTCATAGACCTGAATCGTCGTTTCGGTATCCGTCAGACCGATGACCTCACCGATCAGGCGGCGGTTTCCGACATAGACCATTTCCATCATGGAAAAGACATTTGTATTGCGTATCTTGACAACAGGGCCGTTGACGCTGTAAATCACAGGCTGCTGCATCATTCGTCACCCCCGCCGATTTTATGATTGCGATAGAAATTGCGGAGCTGCGAGGCATAGGCTTCGTCGAGCGTATGATTTTCGCAGCGTCTGCCGTCGGCGGAGAGAACCGAAAGCCCGCCGAGCAGAATCGCAGGGTCGGCGCGGAATGTGACATCTGCGCCCGCGGCGGCTCTGAGCTCGGATTCCAGCTTCATATCCGCCTCGCGCAGCAGAATCTGCGCACCGGCTTCGGGCTGATGTGCGCTGAGCAGCTTTCTGAGCCACGGCAGATATTCCTCCGAGGCGGTGAATGCGGCGAGCTTTTCGCGCAGGTCACCGAAGAGCTGCATCAGCAGGATCTGGCGGCGGCTGAGAAACGCCGTCTTGCCCTGATAGCCGACCTGTGACATTTGCTTCTGATATTTTGCAGTAATTCTGGATTTTGCAGACGCGAGTGTGCGCTCATAATCGGCCTTGCAGCGTGCTTCGGCATCGAGCAGATATTGCTTTGCCTTCTGCTCTGCCTCACGCTCTGCGCGGGCGATTTCCGCATCGGTGCTGCGGCTGACAGCATCCATGAACTGCTGTAGCTTCTGATTTGCTTCCATTTCAAAACTCCAGTCCGGTGAATTTTATGGATTGGTATATGCGCATACGC